>JAFRLP010000015.1 GCA_017431185.1 Victivallales bacterium
ATCGGGGTTGTTGTAGACCAGGGAGTTCGGGGAGGCATAGTAGATATACTCGGCGTTGGCGATGGCCGGCTCCTCGGAGAGCATGTAGTTGATGAAGCCGACGGGGAAAACCTGCTCCGTGATGTCTCCCGCCAGATTGCGCGACACGATTCGATGGGGTGACAAGGCGGGCATGTTGCGCGGTTCCATGCAAAGCCTCCCCAACTCAATGGGCACAGAAACATTCTTGTCCAGCGTTACGTCCTGGCGAAACTCGATTTCCCCCTCAAACCATGTCCAGGAGCCATCATAGTTTTCGAGAGACTCACGCAATCGGCGGTGATCCCAGGCGACGTGATGGTCCATGCGGTCACGCGGTGAATACAGACGCTGGCGGTGAATAAACCAGGGATTATCCCCCAGGATGCGGGCCGGAGAGCTAAAACTGGGACCGGGACGGCTGGCGTTGTTAAAGGACTCGGCCTGTTCATCCATGACCGCATCCACAATCTGCAAATCGTTGCCTGCCAGACGGACGTCCATGCTCATGGCAGGCATTGGGTCGGCGGGCTGGCCAGTGAAAATGGGGCCAAGCCCCTCGATGAACAGATTGGAGAGCGGGTCAACGCTGGGCAAGGGGCAATCGGCCTGAGCGCGGTCCCATCCTTGGACGCTGGCCAGTTCCGCCGTGCGCAACTGCTTGACTGGCGGCAGCAGTTGATTGCGGTCAGGATGCCACCAGTAGCCAAGCGGCCCCAGGATGTTCAGGTTGTCGCCACAGCGGAAGAGCCCCTGCTTGTAGTCAAACACCTGAACCACGTGAGTGACGGCACTGCCCCCCGCATTATCCTCCACTTCCAGGAAGAGATAATGCTGGCGGTCGTGGACAATCTCGAAGGAACGTTCCAGCAGAGGTGCTTTTCCGCCGTCAAAACGGCGGAAAACTCCGCGCGTCGAATCCATCACCCGCACTTCGCGGATGCCATTTGGACTGGCCACCTTGAAATGGCCGATGGCTCGCTGAACGCCACGGGTATGCAACAGCCGCGGATCCATCTGGTCATTGATGACCTGCCAGCTGAGGACATCAACGGCGTGTCCCTTGCCAAAGACGACGTGCGCCATTCCCCGTTCCGCAGGGAAACGAATGCTGAAAGTGTTGGAAACGATGCGTCTGGCCGACTCCAGATCCTTGACTTTCAACACGGCGCAGTCGGCTGCCCCTGCCACTTCGGCGGCATGGTGGATGCGGGTGAACGGCGTAGGCATCACCACACGCAGGTCATGCAATGCGCGGGGATATTCCAGTCCATTATCCGCCACCAAGTTGTTTCCATCATAGACAGCCAGAGGCACCAGCCAGAACCACCACAGATTCTCACGGCGGATGCGCAGACTGTCAAATTGCCGGTAATCAATAAAGCCCGAGGGAAGACAACCGCACTGGTTGACGTATTTTCCGAAAAAGCGCACCCGTTCCCCATCCCACAGCCGATAGGTGAAATCGCCTTTGGTGAAAGGCTTCTCATCCGGCCAGGCGATTTTCTCGCCGACGAAGAAATGCCGAAGTCCCGCGCCGTCAGTGAACTCGATGCCAGGAACAGCAAGGAACTTGTCGCTGGAAACAGCCTGGCACTCCTGTTTTAGAGCGTCAATCCTCTCCGTCGAGAGTTTCTCCAATGGGTCGGCGAAAACGATGAACTGCAATCCCGCTTTCCGGGCTGCCTGAACGTATTCCGCGACCGTGCTTCCCCCATCGGAAAGACTGGAGTGAGCGCCGATGATGCCTACGGCGCACGGAGACGCATCCGACTTGAACATCACGCTGTCAAACTCCACGGAAGCCGGGAAGGCAATTTTGCGGAAGGGCTTCGGAGACCAGGTGCCAAAGCCAGGCTTGTCCAGATTGGGTTGTGCCAGCCATTTCACGGCATTCGTCAGCAGAAGCATCAAATCGGACGGCAGTCCCTCCGCACCACGGGTCTCCACGATATGCGCCCAACTGGGCTTGCCCAAATTGTCACCGGTATGGATACGATGAATGGGGAGCACGAGCACGCGCCCCTTGCCGAATTCACGTACCGCCACCACAGGGGCATGGGAGGATACGCTGCCTGTCACATCCAGGCAGATGGCATTGGTATGAGGGTCTCCTGGCACGGAACCGCCGTTTTGACCGCCATCCACAATCACCTTCCAGCCTTCATCACAGGCAATCAGCGGAGTGGCGGCGTAATGAGTGTAACTTTGCACAGGGACCCATATTCCCCGCACACCAGCGGTCACAGGATGCAGAGCAATCGAATCCGTGAAGAAAAATCTGCTTTTCCAGCCAGTCTTGCATTCCAGACTCCGGTCATGCTTTCCGGCGGACAGCCCCTCGTGCTTTTGGTGAAGTCCAAAAGACTCCAGGACGATGTTCCAATAGCGTTCGTCATCATTGGAGGGATAGCGCACGGCGGATGGCTCCAGCAACAGTCCCCCGCCCTCCTGGACATAGGCAGCCAAAACCTCCCCTAAACGTGTCGCGTAGGCGCGTTTGTCGTCATTGAGCACACGAATGCCCTCGTCATACGCCCGAACCCACACCACGTTGAACTCACGCAGCAACGCCGGCAGTTCTTTCAGCAAAGACGGTTCGTCAGGATGGAAATAACGGTGTTCCAAATAGGTTGAGGTGATGTTCGCCTGATGGAAATGCTTTGCCTCGTCACTGTACTGTTCATATTCGACGGCGAATTTTCTGGCGTCCATCAGGGAAATCCCCAACTTGGGTTCACCAGCCATGACAACAGTACCGCATATTGCCGACAACCACAATAACCTTTTGAACATCTCACACTCCTTCGTTTCGGAATAGGCAGGGCATCCTTTTCACTTGAAAGCCTGGCATACTCCGCTGGTGTCATATCCCCCCCAGAACATCGAGCCCTGCTGCGTGCTGGCGGCGGTGCCTTCCCACACACCAGTGAAATTGCGGTAGGCAAGCGTGGAGACATTGCCGCCCAGATAAAGGACGTTGGTTTGCAGTTCATGCCGACAATCGCCCTGGCTATAGTCACCCGCTGTGTTGGGAGGCATGAAATTCGCGGGCGACCCCACCGAATAGGGGTCCTCCATCTTATACTTCACCCCGCCAGAGCATCCGCAGGAATCCACCAAAACCATCGTCTGCGACGGACTGACCGCCTGAATGGTCTTTCTGCGGACGCGTTTTGTCCCACTGGCCGTGGTGAAGGAGATGTATTCGTTCATGGCATAACTTACTCCTCTGACGGACGGGCCAAACACCGAATGCCGCAAATCGTCAGGGCATTGAAACGCCGTGTTTCTCTTCCTGCGGTTGGCGTCGGTCATGTCCACTCCCACGTATGGGCCAATGCAACTATACCACCAGCCGACCTTGTTGGTGTCACAGCCCTGCCCGGCCAGGAAATACTGTGGCAACCAGTCCTCGAAATCATCGGCATAAAGCACAAACCCCAATCCCAATTGACGGAGATTATTGGTGCAACTGGTCAGCCTGGCCTTCCCTCGCGCCTTGCTCAACGCGGGCAGCAGCATCGAGGCGAGTATGGCGATTATGGCTATAACGACGAGCAATTCAATCAGGGTGAAGGAGTGTTTTCTTTTCATTTTCAGTTTTCCTGGTTATGAACCGTGTTGACACAGGGGAAAAGAACGGATTTAATCTCAAAGGGGGCAAAAGTGAAGGAGGCGTTTTGCAGGCGGGAGGCCAGTTGTCCTGTCAATCGGCTGGTGGTGGCCATGCCCAGGGCTTCGTAGAGCCGCGCCTGAATCGTGCCGTCCTGCAAACGGCGCAATGTGGAAATGGCGACATTCGGCGCGTCCCAGGCAAGTTGGGAGACCAGCGGAATCCGCTCAGTGACCAGGGCGGGCGGACGGTTCAGCAGCGTCCCAAGTTCAAGCGCACGGTCGAGTTGACCAGCCGTGGCAGTTCGGAATGCAAAACGGTAGTCATGCGGACCATTGTCGAAGGCTCCGCCCATCGGGGTCAGCGCACCATCCATGGTGGCGGTGCCACTGCGCAGGAGAGCGACTTCAATGCCACCGTCCTTGAGCGAATGCCCTGGCGTGCCCGTGTTGGCGACCGCCAGCCCCTTTTCCTGGTCCGCCAGGCAAACCCAGTTCAGAGCGGGCCAATCCCCGTGAGCCGTTCCGTAATCGGTGCTTTGACGCAACGGCTCAAAACTGTCGGCCTCATTGTAGGGCACTTCAAAATAGGGTTTGCGCGTGGCGGAGCCACAAGGCGTCTCATAGGTGCAAACAGCGTCCTGCGGGCGAACGGTGGTGGGGAAACGGATGGAGACGCGCGTGTTGTTGCCCTCCCAATCCAGATGCAGACGCAGTTCAAACCAGTCCAGAGCATGGTAGAACCGCCACTCTTTGCGGTAGGTGAGCCGTCCGAATCCAGGCCAGCCCGTCACTGGCTGGTGATAGCGCTGATTCACAGGGTGCAGTTCCCCCTCGGTGACCACGGCGTGAAAGACGGGACCTGCGATGCTGGAAACCAGATGCTCATCCTGATACTCCTGTCCCAAAGGCGGGGTCAAATACTGTTCGCTCCACATACTTCCAGCATCACGTCGGAAGAGAATCTCCCCAAAACGCTTTTCCGCAAAGGGAGAAGCGGAGTCTTTCCAGCGGATTACGGGGAACGCTTCGGTGAAATCCACGCAATAATGCGCATTCTCGAAATGCGCAGGGACGGGTTTGGCGACATTTCCCTTCATCATGCGTCCCAGCCGTTTTCCGCCAAAGGCGGGCAGAGCCATGGTGAAAACCGTCATCTCGCCATCCCGTTGCGCAGGTGTGCTTGGTGGGGCCCCAAGATGCGACTCCACCACCTGCGGTGCGGTCGTGTTCACAAAGGAAAACAGCGTCCTGCCCGAGGGGAGTTCCGGCATGGCACACGTCAGGCGTTCCTGTAGTTCATCATTGACCGCATCGACGTGACAGCCGCAGATGGCATCGTGGAATTGGCAGAGGACCAGTTCGCGCCAGGCCTCACGGAAAGCAGGTCCGCCTGTCAGAGCCGCCACGGTCTCCGCCTGGAACAGGCGATTCTCCGCCGCGCGAATGCGCTGTTTGACACCAATCCGCGAGGTGTAGCACCCCGTGAACACAGGATTGAACTCGCCTCGGTAAATCGGCAGGCTCCCCCACTCCAGCGTCTGTGCATACTGGGCGTTGGAGCCCATGAGAATAGGCTTTCCCCCGCTGCGGTTGGCGGCGGCGATGATGGCGAACACGCTCTCCAGCAGTTCTCCCTCCTCGGTGATGTACATCACATTGGCGTTGCCGTTTAGCCCTTTGAGGGTCTCCACAGCCTGGGCAAGGCGTGTCTGGTAGTCGTACATCAACGGGACATTGTGGGTATATCCCAAGTGGGTTATCTCCGCCGTGCGCGGCAGCACCACGACCTCGGAACCGCCGTCTGCCCCAATCCAGCGGAATGGCTCGCCTCCTCGAAACTCCTCAGGTGCGTTTGGGCGGCGTCCTGGCAAAAGAAGACGAACGCCGCTCTGCGCCAGTATCTGGGGAAGTTGTGCGCACATGCCGAAGGCGTCGTTCAGGTTGGCCATCTCCGCGGGATGCCCAGCCAACTCCCGCCAGTACTCCTGCCCCAACTCCAGATTGCGGAAGATGGCCTCACCGCAAACCATGTTCAAATCGGGAATGCACAACGCCGCCCCCAGTTCCAAATGGCCAGAGGATATCAGCGCACGGGCATGCTTCACATACTCGGGATGACACGCCAGAAAACGTCTGGCCACCTCCGCCTGCTCGAACTGGAAATACATGTCGGGATGGCGCTCCGCGTAGCCAAACAACGCCAGCAACTGACGTTCACGGATGGCATCGTACTCCTTCGAGGTACGCAGCCACATCAAGTCAGAATGGTGGCAGAAATGCAGGAAAATCCGCCCTTCCGTTTTCCTGTCGCCAACAGAAGGCGGTTCGCTCGATGCATTCCCGCCCCTTCCAGCCTTGCTGGTCACATAGAAACCGCTTTTGCCACGGCATTCCACGAATCCCCCGCTGGCCAGTTCCTTCATCGCCCCCTGAATGACCGAGATGCTCACACCAAAGCAGGCCGACATGTCGCGCACTGTCGCCAGACGCTCGTCTGGAGCCAGCGCTCCTGTGCGAATCTGGCGCACAATGGCTTCAACCACCTGCGACTTGCGTGGCGGACGTCCGCCCAGAAAAATCTTCTTCGCTGACATTCCAATACAAAACAGAACTATTCCTTTCGCTACTCTCTCCAGGAGAGTTCCAGCATTCTGCCTAATACTATACCAGCTTCTGGGAGTATGTCAAGAAAGTCAATACAAAATAATACAAAAACCGATACATCAGCATCGTTCTCCGTCTTAGTCAGAGGTTACTGCTCTGGCAGAATGCGGCAACGTGACTTGAAAAGCGTGTTTTCCAGGGCATATTTTATGCAAGGCAGCAAAACTTTGCGTTCAACCACCAGGAGAGAGCCATGCCAGAGCAGGTCACTTTAGTCGAACTTCCCAAACTGTATGAAAACATGGATGAGGCCACCATCGGTCCATGGCTGGTCGCACCTGGCGCACAGGTCAAACAGGGACAGCAGCTGGTGGAACTGATCACCGACAAGACCGTCCTGGAATACGAGGCTCCCTGCGATGGCTGCCTGCTGGCGGTTTTTGCCCAGGAGAAGAGCACAGTCCCGCTGGGCTACATCATCTGCGCCATCGGCCCGGCGGGAACGCAGGCGCCTGACGTCACCGCCGCCAACGCAGCCAAGATACAAGCGCACCAGCAGGCAGGCGCAATGGACATTTCCATCACCCTGCCCTCCCCTGTGAAAGCCGCCCCGTCCTTCAAGGCGGCGCCCGCCGCCAAACTGTTCGCCAAACAGCAGGGGGTTGACCTGGCAAAGGTGGCTGCCTTCTGCGGACGCGACACCATCCACCGCAAGGACGTGGAGGATTACCTGGCCAGCGCTGAAAATGGCGCGCGCACGGTTCCCGCCACTCAACCCGCCCCCGCAAAATCCTCCACGACGGCTACAGAGGGACGTGTCGCCCTGGTGACGGGAGCCAGCGGGGCAATCGGCCGGGCCATCGCCAGAAAACTCTCCCAGGCGGGAATCACCCTGGCGCTGCACTGCAATGCGCACGCCGAACGACTGGACGCCCTGACGGCGGAACTCACCGCCAACGCCGCCAAGTTCGCCGTCTTCCAGGCCGACCTCCGCACACCCGAGTCCTGCGCCGCGCTGGTCAAGCAGGTACAGGAACGCTTTGGAAGGCTCG
>JAFRLP010000169.1 GCA_017431185.1 Victivallales bacterium
ACCTGGACAAGTTGCTGGTTGGGGTCGTAGATGTTGCTGGACATCTGCCCTGGACTGACCATTGACTTGACCTCCTTGGCCAAATCCAGACTGCGCACCGTGCCATCCGCCGTGATGACCTGCACGAGTTCGTAGCTGAACTTCCCGTAGGCCCGGTTGTACCCGTCGGAAAGGACACGGCAATCGCGGCGTCCCTTTTCGGTGAGGACCTTGACGGCGGTGTCATCCCAGGTGACGCTTTTGCCGTCCGCCTGGTAAATGACCTTGATGTGGTCGTCAAGCAGAATGGAGTCCGCGTCAGGATAGTCCTGGGCGACAATGCGCTGCGACTCGGCAATGATGTCGGGCAGTTTCAGGAGAGAACTGTCCGACGCCTTCAGCAGCAAAGGCGCGCAGAGGGAGAGAACCAGCAAAGGAAGGAGGGAACGCATGCTCATGGCTACAATGAGGTCAGAAGGAAAACTCAGGTGTGCTCAGGCCGAATATCCATAATGCGGAGTTGGGGATTGTCCTGCCCGTTGAAATGGTTGATGTGCGGGCTGAAGACCATCTCCCAAGGCGGCGGCGGGAACTCATGCGGCTGCCGCCCAAAGGCGATGAACTGGATGCGCGCCCCGCTCAGGTCGTACACCAGACCGCGTGAATGGGCGGTGCCTGCGTGGCGAATGCATTCAGGATACACCCCGTGGGCCACAAACAGCGGCTCGGGATTCCCGTGGCCAAACGGCTCCAGCATGGAGAGTTCCTCGAAAAACACCGAGTCAAGTTCGCTGAACGACACCACGCCGCAGATGTTCAACTGCGGCTTCATCGCGTCAATGCCCAGGACACGCTGAACTGCCTCGTCAAATCTCCGGCAGAATTCAGGCAGCATCCTCTCCTCCAGCGACAGCCCCGCCGCCATGGCATGTCCGCCAAAGCGAATGAGCGTGTCCGCGCACTCGCCCAGCAAATCCACCAGATTCAACCGGCGGATGCTGCGGGCCGACCCCGTGAACTGACCATTGGCATCCCGTGTCAGGACGACGGAGGGGCGGTGATAGCGCCGCGTCAGGCGGCTGGCGACGATTCCCACCACGCCCTGGTGCCAGTTGTCCGCCCAGACCACCAGGGAACGGATGGTGTTCAGGTCGCATCGCTGGGCAATCTGATCCTCCGCCGCCTTGACGACGGTCTCCTCAATGGCCTGCCGTTCCCGGTTCTGCGTGTCCAGAACCTTCGCCAATTCCATGGCGGTGACCATGCTCTGCGACTCCAGCAGACGAAGGCTGACCCCTGGGTCCCCCATCCGCCCCGTGGCGTTGATGCGCGGAGCCAGCCGATAGGTGATGTCCTGGGTGGTGAGGCTGTCGGAGACTCCCGCGATGTCGCACAGGGCATGGATGCCAGGACGCTGCTGGCGCGCCAGCACACGCAGTCCATGCTTGACCAGAATGCGGTTCTCATGCAGCAGCGGCACAATGTCCGCCACCGTGCCCAAGGCCACCAGGTCAAGTCCCTGCGACAAATCGGTGTCCTCCCCGCCGTACTTGTGGTCCTTTCCGTATTTCAGGAAGGCCTGGCAGACCTTGAAGGCGACCCCCACGCCCGCCATCTCCTGGATTTCCACGGGCGAGCCGGGCAGCTTCGGGTCAACCATGGCCACCACGTCCATCAGGTCCGGCCCGGGTGTATGGTGGTCGGTGATGATGACATCCATTCCCCGTTCTTTGGCCAGTTGCACAGCCTCATAACTGGTGATTCCGCAATCCACCGTGATGAGCAGGTCATTCTTGTCGGCGCCCGCCTTCTGGATGGACTCGGGGGTCAACCCGTAGCCGTCATCAATGCGGTGCGGGAGATAGCACTCCACAAACCCGCCGTTGCGGCGCAGCACCCAGGCCAACAGGGCGGAGGCGGTAATCCCGTCCGTGTCATAATCCCCATGGATGATGATGCGCTGGCCGTCGTGAATGGCCTTCCAGAGCCGTTCCGCAGCCTCGCGTGTGCCAGGCAGCAGATACGGGTCGCCAATCGACCCCAGCGTCGGATTGAGGAAATCATACACCTTCTCAGGCGTGATTCCCCTGCTGTCCAGCACCAGTGCGATGGGGCGGGTGACCGCCGCCTGCTCAATGAGTTCTCTTACTCGTGATTCATTGTTTGCCGCAGATTCCCAAAGGTAATTTTCCATGGCCTTTTTCCTTGTGATTTTTTCTCGCACCATAACTATACGCCATTTTTCCGCAGTTGCACTCCCGCAACCGAAAAAAATCACAAAAAAAGGCACTTTTTTTTATTTTCCTCCAACTAGACACTAGTGTCCCGTCCGATTAATTCGTGAGGATAGTCCGCAGATGTTTTCGAGTTGTTTTCGTACGAAGGCGACTGCGCATAGTTTCCTATGCAAAGAAGCCTTCATGCGAAAAGAGCCGGAAAGAGCGCAAAATATTCCATCTAATTAATCGGACGGGACACTAGGTTGGACGTGCGGATATCTGATTACCGGTAAAGTTCAGGGCGGCAGGCTGGCTGGATGACCTCACGGTAATCCCCAACGCGGTCAGGCTCGCCATAGGAGGCGGGACGCATGAACCGCGCCGAAAGTTCGACTTCGCAGGTCAGCACGCCGGAGGCCCCCCCGGCGCCGGCCAGAATCCGCCCGTCCGGCGCCACCGCCATGCTGCGTCCGCCGATGAGGGGATTGGCCATGGCAGGAGCAGAGCGCAGAATGGTGCATCCGCAGTCGAAGGCACGCGCCCGGGTGAGAAAGTCCAGGTTCTCGCCTGGCTCCTGGCGCTGGTGGCTGACGATGACCACCACATCCACCCTTTCACGGGCGTAGTATGAAAACAATTCGGGGAAATACATGTCGAAGCAGATGGCCGCTCCAAAGCGCAGCCCGCGATGCTCAAAGGGGTGGGCGCATTCGCCAGGAACGATACCCTTGTCCAGTTCAGGCTTGACCAGATGATTCTTGGTGTAGGGGTAGCACACCGTGCCGTCACTGGAGAACACTCCCAACTGGTTGCGCAGTACGCCCTGCGCATCCTCGGTCATCACGCCGGCCATGACGGTGCAGCCCACGCGCTTGGCGGTCTCCTGCATCTGTTTGACAAACCGCGCCCCGCGTCCACGAATCAGTTCCAGCATGTTCGCCTTGTCGCAATAGCCAGTGCAGTTGCAGTTTTCCGGCAGAATCACATAGTCCGTGGAGCCGCTCTGAATGTCATTGAGAATCAGGGTCTGCCAATCCAGCAGAGCCAACTGCTCCTCGGCAGTATGGTGCATCGGATAGGGGGGCTGAAGAATCGTTATGCGCTGCATTTTCACCTCGCATGGGTTGCACGGCTCCCCCTCTGTTTTTCAGTTCCTCAAATATATCCCCTTTTCCCGTGAATGTCAACCCCATTGCCGATAATTACCAGCGCCGATACATACATCATTTTTTCTCACGTCGTTTTTCCTCATTCATGAAACCATGCCACCCAAATCCAACGGGCAGCGGAAATCGCACTCGCGCGTCGGCTTCTCCTCCATCAGCTACTTTTCCCGATGCTTCACCCGTAGATTCGGCCTTTCCCCCAGGCAATACCAGAAGAGAATCTGCGGATTGCCATAATTCTGTCACGCCCCGCCAAGTTTGGCGGACCCGCCGCATAAAAAAGCCCCTGGAATGCCAGGCCCTCCAGGGGCTTTCAGAATTGGTGTGCGACACAGAACTCGAATCTGTGACCTCCACCGTGTCA
>JAFRLP010000170.1 GCA_017431185.1 Victivallales bacterium
CGCGTGAACGCCATCATTCCGCCCCTGGCCCTGCGCGGGGCCTCCGTGACCATCCGGAAGTTCGCGGACAAGAAACTGACGACGGATGACCTCATCAAGTTCGGCAGCATGACCAGGGAGATGGCGCTGTTCCTGGAGGAGGCCGTGAAGTCGCGCCAGAACATTCTGGTGTCGGGCGGCACCGGCTCCGGCAAGACGACACTGCTGAACGTGCTTTCGCAGTTCATCCCGCAGGGGGAGCGCGTGGTCACGGTCGAGGACTCGGCGGAGTTGAAACTCTCCCACCGCAATCTGGTGGCGCTGGAGGCGCGCCCCGCCAACATCGAGGGCAAGGGGCGCGTGTCCATCCGCGATTTGGTGGTGAACACGTTGCGTATGCGTCCTGACCGCATCATCGTCGGCGAGTGCCGCGGGGCGGAGGCCCTGGACATGCTTCAGGCGATGAACACGGGGCATGACGGCTCCCTGACCACCGCCCACGCCAACAATCCCCGCGATGCGTTGACTCGTCTGGAGAACATGGTGATGATGGCGGGCTTCGAGCTTCCCTCCAAGGCGATACGCGAGCAGATTGCCTCGGCGCTGGACTTGATTGTGCAGCAGACCCGCTTGCCGGACGGGTCGCGCAAGATTGTGCAGATTTCCGAAGTGACCGGACGCGAAGGGGATGTGATCCTTCTGCAGGACATCTTCACCTTTGAGCAGGAGGGGCTGGACAAGGACGGCAAGGTGGTCGGACACCATACCGCCACCGGAAACATTCCTTACTTTGTGGATGAACTGCGGAAGACGGGACGGCTGAAACTGGACATGTCCGTATTCGTTCCGAAGAGTTAGGTGAGAGGTGAGTTGGATGAACAGGATTCTGGACGCCAAGGGATGCTTTGCCTTTGCCATTGTGTTTTCGGCGGTGGCGTTAAGCGTCTATCTGCTGGTTTCCACGCTATATAAGGTCTCGCTGGAGCGCCTGGAGAACCGGCAGGGGGAGAACGATGACCTGAAGTATTTCGTGACCTTGCCCCGCCTTTTGTCGATGCGCTTTTCGGGCGCGTTCATCCTGGGGACGGCGGTGGTGGTCATCCTTTTGTCCTGCGGCGTGCTCAATCCGTTCATCTACCTGCCGGCGGGAGTGGCGGCTGCCGTGCTGGGCTGGATGGCCCCGCTCCTCTATTTCCGCTGGAAGGTGACGCAGCGCAAGGAACTTTTCGAGGCGAAGCTGCTGGACTTCACGATGGGTCTGGCCAGCGGAATGCGCTCGGGGCTGGGATTGCCGCAGGCGCTGGAGGCGACGGCCAAGCGGGTGGGCGACCCGATGCAGGAGGAACTCCAGACCGTGCTGCGTGAATATCGCTTCGGCATGGAACTGCCGGAGGCTTTGCAGCGGCTCAACAACCGCATGCCCAGCGAGGATTTGAGTCTTCTGGTCACCACCATCAAACTGACCACCAAGACCGGCGGCAGTCTGGTTGAGGTGATGGACAAAATGGTCGAGATGATTCGCGGACGCCGTGAATTCCAGGAACGACTCAAGAACATGACCGCCCAGGGTAAGTTCGAGGCCATCGCGATGTCCCTGGCCCCGCTGGCGGCTTTTATCCTGCTCTATGTCATTGACCCTGACCTGATGCGCCCGATGGTGACGACGGGGATGGGCTGGTGCGGAATTGGACTGGTCGCTGTGATGATTACCTGCGGCTATCTGGTCATCAAGAAGATTGTTACGATTGAGGTTTGACCATGGGAGATTCCAATTTGCTGATTTACATTGTGGTGTTTCTGGTGGTGTTTGTCCCCTATCTGTTTTTGCAGTTCTGCCTGGACAACCCCACGCGCAAGAACAAGGATCTGAACATGGAGAGCATTCCACCGGCATTCCGCTGGTGCTTTGGTCTTTTGGAGATGCTTTCCGAGACGGGGGGCAAACGGATGGCCTCCCTTCAGGAGAACCGTGCCAAGGAAATCGCCAACAAACTCATCATCGCCAACATCCCCATGAAGGTGGAGCACGTGCTGGCAGCGGAGGCCCTCTTCGGAATTGTCGGCACGATTGTCCCGATGCTTTTCTTCCTGATTGTCACCAAACGGTGGGACTATGGAATCGGAGCCGGCCTACTCTTTGGCCTGATTGGTTTCATCTACCCATCGATGACCATTTCCAAACTGGCCGAGGCTCGCCAGGAGCTCATTATGAAAAGCCTGCCCTTTGCCATTGACCTGGTGGGTTCGGCGATGCGCGCCGGCCTGGATTTCTCCGCCGCCATCCGGTACTATGTCAGCAATGAAAAGAAAACCAATCCCCTCGCCGTGGAATTCGGAGTCATGCTGCGGCAGATGGAACTGGGAAAAACTCGTGTCGAGGCCCTGACCGATGTCGCCAATAGAGTCCAGACGGACGATTTCCGCTCGTTCGCAGGCGCCGTCGCCCATGGCACGGAGATTGGCGCCTCCATCGTCGAGACCATGCGTGTGCAGGGGGAGGAGATGCGCAGAGCGCGCTTCAACCGTGCTGAACGCAAAGCGGCCCGTGCTCCTTCCATCATGATCCTGCCGATTGCCATTTTCATTATGCCCGCCATATTCGTTGTGATTGGCACGCCTGTCCTGCTTAAAATTCAGTCCAGTGGGCTGGGAGCGATGATGCAATGAAATACCAGATTCGTTTCACAGAAGGGGAGTTGGTTGGACAGTGTTTTCCACTGGGCGAGAATGTCCTGTCCATTGGTCGTTCGCACTCCAATGTCATTCGGCTGTCCACGCCCGACGTCTCCTCGAAGCATGTCAATCTTACGTTGGGCAGCACTGGCGTGATACTGGAGAACATGAGCTCCCGAGTGACCAGCATTGACGACGCGAGCCTCTCCCTGGGAGAGCGCAAGCCCCTGCTGGCTGGCCAGGTCGTCTCCATGGGCGGACTGGTGAAATTCACGTTGGAGTGCCTGGCGGACACGCCGGCGCCGTCCGCAACGTCATCGGATGATGACGAAGCGACTACGCCGCCGCCCGCAACTCCCAGACCTTCGCATGCCGCACCCCCGCAGACGGATTTGGATGTGACAGTTCCGCCTTCGGCATCCTCCCACCCGCAGACGGACCTGGATGTGACGGTTCCGCCTTTGGCATCCTCCCACCCGCAGACGGACCTGGATGTGACGGTTCCGCCTTTGGCATCTTCCCCCAAGCAGGAGGATGCGGACATGACCGTACCGCCCCAGCCTGCAAAACCGAAGCTTGTGCCTCGCCCTGCGCCCGCACCTGCGCCAACGCCAAAGCCTGTGCCGAAACCCACACCACGACCGACGCCACCGCCTGCGCCGAAGCCAGTGCCGCGTCCTGCGCCAGCACCAGCGCCGCGTCCTGCACCTGCTCCGATGCCTGTTCCAAGCACGCCAGCGCCGGCGGAAGAGGAGGATGCCGGGGCCAATGAGACCATTGCGATGCAGACTCGCATGGCCTCTGCGGAGGAACTGGAATATCTAAAGAGCAGTCACGAGAAGAAGAAGATTCGCAAGACCGGCTGGTGGGTGACCTGTTTGATTCTGGTGGTGGCTGGTCTGATAGGCAGCTACTACGCGTTCCTGTACAAACCGCCGGAGAAATATGTCTCCTGGCCGAAGGACGAGGCAGGGCGTGAACTCTCCGACATTGTGAAGATGGAGAACTGCCCGTATCAGGAAGACCTGGATTTGAAGTTTCCAAAGCTCCCCAATGCGAAAGTCAGCCAGGAGGCCGGCAAAATCGTGGTTCAGTCAGCGCTCGGCAAATACCGCGATGTTCCGTTGCGCTTGATTCTGGAGTATTTCCAGGACAAGGGGACTCTGACCGTCGAGCGGACTGTCACCCTGGAGAAGTGGATGGCCTCCAAGACCACTGGCAGCGAGAACTGGAACTTCGATTTGATTCAGCCAATCGCCTTTTACCAGAAGGACCACGGCATCCCCTATCTCTGTGTCTCGTACAGCCGTACGGAGAACAATGAGTCCTTTGTGGGATTGGCGGTGCAAATCCGCATGGCGGACTGGGTGTTCATTCTCATGAAGGAGATTCCGACACGCTACCGTTGGCGTGCCGAGTGGTTCATCCAGCAGACCGCCTTCTTCCGTTTCTCCGAGAAGTTCCTGATGAATCACTGGGAGGGCACGGCGAACTACCAGAAGGGGGATCCTGTGAAGATTGTGGCGGAAGCGAAGACGCTGCTTCGCAGTCACTCTCCGTCGGTCTGGTTCAAGGCAGAATACCTGCTGCGCAGTGCCCTGTGCCAGGGACAGGAGAAGGGGGACGCGGAGTGCGTCGGAGAGGCCGTGGAGCTGGTGCGTGAACTGCGTTCCAGCCAGATTGAGTATTTTAACCAGCAGAAGATTTCCTTCCTGCTGGCCAAGACCCAGAGAAATGAGAAGGAACAGAAGAGGATTTCGACGGATTTGCGCGCGGTTTTCTCCTCTGAAGAAGATTTCCGTTATCATAAAATCAGGCAGGACAAATGGGATTGAAGGCGAAAAAAGAACTGCATGTCAGGTTGGAGCATGAAGGGAAAGTGCTCTATGAGATTTCCGAGTCGCAGTTTACCTCGGAGATTACCATAGGGCGCTTGCATGACAACACCTGGCTCATTCCGGCGACCGACCGCAACGCCAGCAAACACCATGCCGCCATTGTGAAGAAGCACGGGCGGCTGGTGGTGGTGGACCGCGGCAGCAGCAATGGAATCTATTTCCAGGGCTCCAGGGTTTCCGAGCATAAATTCAGCGCCGGCGACCAGGTGGGCATCGGGGACTGTCGGCTCTATGCCGAAATTCCAGATGTTTCCGCGAAAGGTGGCCCTGAACGCGAATTCAATCAATTGGAGCAAATGAATGGCGTCAAGAAGGGTACCATCTACAAGTTGGACAAACCGACCATTCGCCTGGGCTCCGCCCCTGATTGCGATATCGTACTGGACGATACGGTGGTCTCCCATTTCCATGCCTCCATCGAACAGCGGGACGACGGCGGGAGCTGGCTGAAGGACCTGGGCAGCCGAAATGGCACGC
>JAFRLP010000171.1 GCA_017431185.1 Victivallales bacterium
ACTCAAGGAATACATTGATTTCTACAATTTCAAAAGAATTCACGAGTCGCTTGGCTACAAAACTCCCGAGGAGGTGTATAGTATGTCAGCATAAACAACTAAAGATTTCTTCTAGGACTTAATCTTTTGTTCAATGAATGGGGTCCACTTCAAGATATTATTTCCCCCCAAAAAAACGTTTTTTTGCAAAGTTGCCCTAGACGAAAGTTTTCTAGGATGCGGGGTCAGTGCGGAAGGGGGTGGCGGGGAATCCGTCGAGGTTGTAGAGGTTGGCGGCGTCGGGGTTGTTGGCCCAGGCGTAGGCGATGGCGCGGATGGCCCGCCGCGAGGAGGCAGAGACGCGCACCCGGTCGGGAGCGATGATTTCTGCATGGAGCGGAACGACGGTGCGGGCTTCATCATAGGCAAAGAATCCGTGGAGGCAATCGCCACGGACACAGAGCCCTTTGCCAACATGCGAGAAGTACAGAATGGCAGAAGAACCGTCCGCCTCACGCTCCATTCGCTCGAAAATGGGGCCGCACCCCGGTCCGGGATAGTCGTAGCACTGCACAAGCGCGGCATCGGCCAGGCGCTCGCCGACAGTCTTCTTGTCGCGCGGATGAATGTCCGCAGCCTCGCCGACATCCAGAGCACTGGCGAAAAGATTGCCTGTCGCCCGCGCTGCCTCCGCCTGCTTTTCCCGAACCGTCGGCCACTGGTCCTGGAATGATATGGTGTCGCACGCTGGATAGTATTTTGCGAGCATGACCTGGAGGAAGGCAAGGTCAGAACTGCCCCAAAGTCGCCGCCAATCCTGGATGAGGTCCGTCATCAGGCGACCATAACGGGCAGCACGGTCCTGGTCGCTCTCCCCTTGATACCAAATGACGCCACGGAGCGTATAGGGAATCAGCGGCCAAATCATATTGTCGAAGAGATAGGCACAATGATTCGGAGCAAACAAGGACTGCTCCGTACCTACCTTGGGCGGGCGCGGAAACTCATACTCCACTTTGTAACACCATTCCCCAGAAATACTCAGCCGCTCATCTGGTGCATCAGCGGGACAGAGATGCATTCGTTCGGGGGAACCGTTGAAGCCGGCGTCCTGCTTCCAGCAGTAGTTGCGAACGGCCAGCAGGAGTTCGCCATTCTGCGTGAGTCTGGCGGGAACCGGATAGTTTCTGGGAGTGTTCCAGAAGGAAGTTTCCAATCCCTTGCCGGTCCGTCCCACCTCCTCGCCGTTGCAGTAGGTGATGTCGTGCTTGTCAATCCCGCACAAATGCAATTCCAAATCGCGCCCCAGCCAGTTTTCGGGAAGACGCACCCGTTTGCGAAACCATAATGCGCCGGAGACACATTTGCCGAAGTCCGACCAGAGTTTAGGAAGGGAGACTGGCTGCCAGTCGCTGTCATCAAACTCTGGATTTTGCCAGCCCCAGAGCGCACCATCGTTGGCGTCTGGCGGCTTGGGAAGTCGTGTGATTTCATCCAAACTGGCGAGTTGATTGCATTGCTCCCGGGAGACTTTTCCCATCTGAAAGAAGGGTTGCGGGAAACGATTGGAAGAAATACGCGCCAACTGGTCCCAACGTTCGGTCTGAAAGAAAATTGCCTCTTCGTAAAGGAGTTTTTCCGCCGATTCTGGATTTTGCAGGAGGGTCTCGCGACTAGTCCACGCCTCCGCTATCGTACCGCCCCAATTGGAATTGACAATCCCCACGGGAACCTGCAACTCCCGTTGCAACTTCAATGCAAAATAGGACGCAACCGCACTCCATTCCCCAATGGTCTTCTCGTCGGGAAGCCTCCAGCATGCATCCACATCGGACTTGCGTCCAGGCGAAACCACACGAGGAACCACAATTTGACGAATCTCCGGATGGGCAGGAAGGACCTGGCGCGCCTCGTCAAACCCCGGTTGCAAGGAGACAACTTGATATGCCATATTGGATTGTCCACCCGCTAGCCAAACCTCACCGATGAGGATGTCGTTCACCTGAACCTCGTCCCCCGACAGCAAATCCTGAACCGTCAAAATATGCGGCCCGCCTGCCGGAAACGCGGGAAGGCGAACCAGGAACTTTCCATCGTCCGCCGCCTTGGTGGTGACGGTCACCCCCGCCAGGGTGACTCGCATGACGGCAAAGGGGCTCGCCCAACCCCACACGGCAATGCGATGGTTGCGCTGCAGGACGGCATGGTCAGTAAATAGATGGGAAAGGTGGAGCATTTTAGTGGTTAGTGGTTAGTGGTTAGTGGTTAGTGGCTAGTGGGGAGTAGGGAGTGGTTAGTGGTTAGTGGTTAGTGGTTAGTGGTTAGTGGTTAGTGGCTAGTGGCTAGTGGCTAGTGGCTAGTGGCTAGTGGGGAGTAGGGAGTGGTTAGTGGTTAGTGTGGAGTGGGGAGTGGGGAGTAAAAGACTCCTTAACCGCAGGGATTCCATCATTCTGCTGCCGACCGGCGCCGGCAAATCTGTCATTTACCAGCTGACCAGTTTTATTGTGCCCGGAATGATCGTGATTGTTTCTCCGCTCCGGTCGCTCATGGACGATCAGGTAAACAATCTGAACTATATCCGCGGCATTACGAACGCGATTGCGATCAAATCCGAAAAGACAAAGGAAGGCCAGGAACGGAAAGAGAATGCGCTGAAGCTGATCCGGCACAATTCCACGTCGATGCTGTACATCGCGCCGGAACGGATGCAGATTCCGTCGTTCAGACAGAGCGTCCAGGGCCTGATGAGTAACAATAATGTATTTGCTGTAGCAATTGATGAAGCTCATTGCGTTTCTGAATGGGGTCATGATTTCCGTCCTGCTTATCTGAATATTTCTAATTCGGCGCGCATTCTGTTTCGGAAAGGCAACTATGTTCCCACAATCATCGCGCTGACAGGTACAGCATCCGAGCATGTGCTTCAGGATGTAAAAACAAGCCTTGAGATTACAAACGCTGATGCCATTGTCAGGCCGGCTTCGTTTGACAGGCGTGAACTCCGTTATTCTGTGGTCTACTGTTCAAGCCAGGACAAATCCACCCAGATTGCCAGCCTGATCAAGAATGATCTGCCCGCCCGGTTCGGAATTGATTATGATACGCTGTCCGGGCTTAACGGGGACAAAACCTATGCAGGTATTGTGTTTGCACCGCTGGCTGAGAGGAAGAAACCTTCCCAGTATGACGCCTTAAGCGTTAGTCATGTTCTTTCCAATTATCTGCCGGAAATGGGCATCTCCTGTTATTTTTCGAAAACGCCTCAGTGTTATGATGAGGAGACCTGGGACGCGACTATCCATGAAAAGGCAGAGGCATATAAAAAGAATAAGCTGAATCTGCTGGTAGCTACCAAAGCTTTCGGAATGGGAATTGATAAAAGCAACGTCCGCTATATCATCCATGACGGGATTCCTTCCTCCCTGGAGGAGTATTATCAGGAAGCGGGAAGAGCCGGCAGGGGAAGGGATGTTTCGCAATGCATCCTGGTGTTCTCGGATGATCAGAAAGAAAAGAACGAACCCTTGCTGGAACCCGATCTGCCGCTGGATCAAATGCAGGAGATGTTTGAAGAGGTTAAGCGGGATGAAGGAAGAGACGACCTGAATGCGATTCTCTATTTCCATACGGCTGCTTATGAGGGCGTGGAAAAGGAGTGCGACGTTGTTCGGGATATTCTGACAAAACTTTCAGCAGAAGGCTTTGCACAAGGCATGAAGAGGCAGCTGACGGTCCGGTTAACGGATGGATCAGGCGCAGACAATGAAAAGAAATGGATGCAGGCGCTAATGCGGCTCATTACACTGGGGGTTGTTTCCGATTATACCT
>JAFRLP010000172.1 GCA_017431185.1 Victivallales bacterium
GGCTACACACGTCAAAACAGGTGAGGGTTCTGAACAGTTACGATGCTTCAGTCAATAAAATTGACAACAGTCATTAATATATGTCTCTTGAATTGATTGTCAAGGCAGGCGGGCGATTTTTTGGACGAGAGGCGAACTTTGCCTTTCTGGGGCGATTGCAACCACGCCAGAGTGTGTTATAGTATTGTCTGTCGTTCCATTTCCTTTGAATACACCCAAACTGCCAGCATACAGCCATGACTCAAAAACAGAATGACTGGGAAAACCCGGCGCTGCTTCACAAGAACCGCCTGACGGCCCGCACCTTCGCCCTGCCTTTCACCGACAGGGAGAGCGCCCTGCTCAACGACGCCAATCTGACTCCATACCACAAGACCCTCAATGGCGAATGGCAGTTCGGCTACTTCCCCGACTCGCAAAGCGTGCCCGCCGACTTCATGGAGGAGGAGGCCGACCTCTGCGAATGGGAGACCATCGTCGTCCCCTCCCACTGGCAGATGGAAGGCCATGGTCATCCGCACTACACCAACATCAGATATCCGTTCCCCGTTGACCCTCCCAGGGTTCCGGCGGAGAATCCCACGGGATGCTATGTGCGCGACTTTGATGTGCCGACAGACTGGGCGGGGCGGCGCATCGTGCTCACCGTCGGCGGGGCGGATTCGTTCTTCTATGCCTGGGTGAACGGCCAGAAGGTCGGCATGAGCAAGGGCAGCCGGAACGCCGCGGAATTCGACGTCTCCAACCTGGTCAAGCCTGGAACCAACCGCATCGCCTTCGAGGTCATCCAATGGTCGGACGGCACGTATCTGGAAGACCAGGACATGTGGTGGCTTTCAGGGCTCTTCCGCGAGGTCTCGCTGACCGCCTTCCCGACGGTCTCCATGTTCGACTTCAAAGTCACCGCAGGACTGGACAAGCAATACAGGGATGGCCAACTCGCCGTGGAGGTGCTTCTCCACAACAGCGGAACGGCTGCCAAGGCCATCGCCTTGACCGCCGAACTCCTCACCCCCGCCGGAGACCCCGCGCTGCCAAAGCCTGTCACCGTCACCTTTGACCTGCCGACGCGGGGCGAGAATGCCGTGCCCCTGCCTCCGCAAATCATCAGAAATGTCGCGGCGTGGACGGCGGAGACCCCCAATCTCTACACCCTGCTGCTCACTTTGACCGACTCCAAGGGGGTCACCATCCAGGCCACCTCCCTGCAAATCGGCTTCCGCACAATCGAGATCCGCAAGGGCATTCTCCTGGTGAACGGACGCCGCATCCTGCTGCGCGGAGTCAACCGCCACGAATTCCACACCGATTTGGGGCGCGCCGTGACCTACGAGGCCATGCTGGAGGATGTGCTGCAGATGAAGCGCCACAACGTCAACGCCGTCCGCACCAGCCATTACAGCAATGCGCCCGCCTTCTACGACCTGTGCGACCGCTACGGGCTTTACGTGTTTGCGGAGGCGGATTTGGAGACCCACGGATTCGGCTACGAGGCGGGGCGGAACCCGACGATGTGGCCGGAATGGGAGGCCGCCATCGTGGAGCGCGGAGTGCGCAACACTTTGTCCTACCGCAACCACGCCAGCATCATCGTCTGGAGCATGGGCAACGAGTCGGGGATGGGGTGCAACGTGGAGAAGGAGATTGCGGCTGTGCGCGCGCTGGACACGACCCGCCCCATCCACTACGAGCGGGACACGCAGGCCACCTGCGTCGATATCTACAGCCAGATGTATGCCTCGCCGCAGGCGTGGGTTGAGAAGGCGAAGCGCTATGCGGGGAAACTCCCCGTGGTGCTGTGCGAATACGCTCATGCAATGGGCAACGGCCCTGGTGGCCTCAGCGATTATGTCGAGGTCTTTGATGCGCACGAGAATGCGCAGGGCGGCTTCATCTGGGAGTGGTGCGACCACGGCATCCGCACCATGACCAAAGACGGGCGCCCCTTCTACGCCTACGGCGGCGACTTCGGCGAATATCCGCATGACGGCAACTTTGTCGCCGACGGTCTGGTCTTCCCCGATAAAACTCCCTCTCCTGGACTCATCGAGTACAAGAAGGCGATTGCGCCCGTGCGCTGCTCGCCCGTGAACCTTGCCAAGGGAAAGGTCGCCATTCAGAACCGCTATGACTTTGTGGACTTGGCGGGGCTGAACTGCGTGTGGAGTTTGAGCGAGAACGGCACACCCATTCAGAGCGGTGCGTTGGCGTTGCCCGAGATCGCATCCTGGCAGACCGTCGAGGTGACCGTGCCGTTCCGCAAGCCCAGGCAGCCGCGTCCGGGGGCGGAGTATTTCCTGAACCTGACCTTCCAGTTGGCGGTGGACACCGCATGGGCCCGCTGCGGGCACGAGGTCGCCTTCGCGCAATTCAAGGTGCCAGTGCAGGTCCCTGCCGTCAAACGGACGACTCCCGCCACGGAATTCTCGCTGGAATACGATGAGCAGCTGCTCCAGTTGGAAGTCAACGACACGCTCTTCCAGTTTGACAAGCGCAAGGGCACGCTCTGTGCGCTGGAACGTCATCATATCCCAGTGCTGGATGCGGGGCCGCTGCTCTCCATCTGGCGTGCCCCCACCGACAACGAGGGGAGCACGTCCGGTGTCGAGCGCATCAGCTTCGAGTGGCGCAAGGTCGGCTATGACAAGATGTCCCATGCGGTGCGCGGCTTCGATGTCCAGCCGGCGGACGAAAAATGCGTCGTCCGCATCCAGTCCCGCTTTGCCCCCGTCTATCGCCGCTGGGGCATTGACGTGGAGTACCGCTATGAGATTGAGCGTGACGGCTCCTGCCTGCTGACTGTCACGGGCACGCCTCAACTGGACAAGGGGGAGTTTGAGGAGATGCCCAGGCTTCCCAGGCTGGGGCTGGAACTCAAGGTCCCCTCCGTGCTGGAGAATGTGACCTGGTATGGCTTGGGGCCAGGCGAAGCCTATCGCGACACCAAGGACGCCCAGCGCGTCGGCCTCTACAAGTTGACTGTTGACCAGTTGTTCACCAACTATGTCCGCCCCCAGGAGAATGGCAATCGTCATCAGGTGCGTCGCATGGCCATCTGCGACATCAAGAATTTCGGGCTGCTGGCCGTGGGAACCCCGCTGTTTGACTTCACCGCCAAGCACTGCACCAACGAGCAACTGGACGCGGCCAGCCACCCCCACGAAATCGAGCAGGATGATTCCATCACCCTGAATCTGGACTGGGCGCACTCGGGCATCGGCTCGCACTCCTGCGGACCCGAACTGGATGCGAAGTACCATCTGCTGCTGGAGCCTTTCTGCCATTCCATCCGCTTGCGCGCGCTGGCTCCCGGCGAACTCAATGACTCCTCCTTCTTCACTTTGGGCTGAATTGACGTATGAGCCGCATTCTGCAAACCATAGGTTCCTCGGGCGGGCAACTGGATTGTCTGCGCAAAGTCAAGAAATCGGTCATCAAGGTCGGCATCGTGGCCATCTGGCCACCGATGTATCAGGGGCAGCCCTGGGACGCGGCGCTCGCGGAGATGAAGGAGTACTGGCGCGTGAATCTGGAGGAGATTCTCGCGGACTGCCCTGACCTCGTGCTGGTCCCCGAGTGCAGTGACCGTCCCCAGGGGCTGACCGTGGAGCAGGGGATGGAGTGGTACCGTTTCCGCGGCGACCAGATGCGCGATTTCTACAGCGACCTGGCACGGAAGCACCGCTGCTGCTTCGTCTATAGCGCCGTGCGCTGCATGGCGGACGGCACGTTCCGAAACTCCAACCAGTTCATCAACCGCGACGGCTCCGTCGCCGGCGTCTATGACAAGTATTTCCCGATGCCAGACGAAATCACCAAACGCCGCATCATGCCTGGCAAGGACCCGCAGGTCATCCAGACGGAATTCGGCAAAGTTGCCAATGCCATCTGCTTTGACCTCAACTTCCAGGAACTGCTGGAGAAGTACGTGCCGCAGCGTCCTGACCTGATGGTGTTCTGCTCAAACTACCATGGCGGGCTGATGCGCCAGGCGTGGGCCTACCGTCTGCGCTGCCATTTCCTCGGCTGTTTTGCGGACGGCGGGGCCTCCGTCCTCAATCCCCTCGGGGAAATCCTCGCCCAATCCTCCAGTTATCATCCCAATTTGGTCACCACCATCAATCTCGATTGCCTGGTGGCGCATTTGGACGAGAACCGCTCGCGTCTCCGTGCCCTGAAACTCAAATACGGCGGGGCCGTCAATATCCACGACCCTGGCTATCTCGCCCCTGTGCTGATCACGTCGGAGGACCCATGCGTCACCGCACGGCAGATGGCCGAGGAATTCGAAATCGAGTCCTGGCACCACTATTACGCCAGAGCCGTGGCGTGCGCTGACAAGCATCGGTAACTACGCGACCTTATGGGGCCGATTCACCGCACAGGCCCCCTCGCCTGTTTTTGCCGTGCGTCGCTTCAGATTTGCCACAAGGGCAGGACGTGCCAGGCGTGAGACCCCAACTTGTCCGCGAGGGCCTTGGACCTCGCGGATTGAAGCGGCGGACGCTGTTTCTATTTGAGCAACTCCGCAATGACTGCATTGTTGACGTCTCGGGTGTACATCTGGAAACCGGTGATGCCATGGGCGATATTTGCTGCGCATTCCTCCGCGTTCTTGACGCCCCATGTCCAGATTCGGATGTTTCTGGCCGTGGCTCGCTCCAGGTTCTCCGGCGTCACCGTCTCCAGCTGGCACACATTGAGACAGATGATCTGGTAGCCATCGGTTGCCGAGGAGTCAATGAGTTCTGGGGTCAAAGGCTCGCTGGAATACCTTGTGTTGCAATAGACAAGACCTGGTAATAGGTCGGAGACGCAGGTCACGGCCTCCTTCACTCCCGTGTAGAGATTGATGATGGTTCTATGCTGCATGTTGTGGGCGATGAGGCTTTGCGCCATTCGTTTGGCCACCTCAGGACGCCAGGGGTCTGGGCGAAGCGTCAGATAGGCAATGCTGTCTGATTGCTCGCAGATGGAGAGCATGGTGTCCAGTGTGCAAGGGTGCAGAGTCTCTCCCTCAAACGGATGCTCGAACTCCAGTTCCCGAATCTGGCTGAAGGGCATGTCGTGGATGGACGTGAAGTTCTCCTTGTTGAAATAGGTGATTTTGCCGTCCTGGGTGAAAGTATAGCCTGGATCATGGCAGAGGACGATTTCGCCGTCGCTGCTGAACCTCATGTCGGCCTTGAAGCCGTCATAGCCCTCCTCGATTCCTTTGCGGAAATGCATTTCCGTATTGCCTGCCAGAACGCCTTTGCCGTGGTAGTTGCTGATCACCGAGTACTCGATGTTCATGACCTGGCGTTCAAACGGGGCGCTGAAGTAGTTCTGGAATTTCCTGTCGGCTGCGGATGGAGTGTTCATGGGCATCTTTTTCTCGTTGAGAGGGGGAGGGGATTTCTGGTGTGTCGGAAAGCTTGCGGATAATGTAATGCGTAAAAACGTTGTCGCCATTGGCAAGCTGAAAATATACGAGGTAATTCCCTTGCAAGTTAATGTCTCTATCAGACATCCTTATTCTGGAGTTTGCTTGACATGAATCCTTGCTCAACACAATAGCGGTTAAGCCTTTTTCTGAATGTCTTTTCGGTCGCAGCGGTACATCTGCCAGGCGTTCCAGAGATTGTGCCATAGGATGTAGAAAATAGGACCGAGAGCGACGAGGGGACCTGCGAACTGCAGCGCTAGTACTTAATTGATTTAATTCGCATACATTTTTTGAAGATGTTTTGGATTCGCGCAAGTTTTCTTCCATTCAAATGGAACCGCCCGCTCATTGTAGGCGGCGATAAACCTGTTGATGGCTCCCCTGAGCCTGTGGAC
>JAFRLP010000173.1 GCA_017431185.1 Victivallales bacterium
ACCATCCCGTACCTTCTCGTCATTGCGCTTTTCGGCCTGTTCCAGCTTCTGCTCCAGGGGACGGAGCTGCTTCTGCAGCTTCTCTATGTCCTTCAACTTGGGCTGGATGAGTTTCTTGACACGCATGGCCAGCGCCTTTTTGGCGGACTCTACCTTTTTCTCCGCCTGGGCGACTTTGGCGGCGTTACGTCCGCCATTGTCCTCATTGGTTTTGCGCTCCTGCTCCAGCTTGGTGATGGCGGCATCGACTTTGGCGACCGCCGCCAGCAATTCCTGGTTCGCCTTGGACTTGCTGCTCCTGAAACTCTCCAAGATCTTTTCATCGATTTTGGGGCGTTTCATGGGGAGGGCAATGCCGAAGAAATCGCGGGTCTCCGGCGCACCCTGCTCCTCCTTGGCGTCTCCCCCTTTCCCATTCTTGTCTTTCTTCTTGGAGGCGGGCAGACCGTCCGCCAACAGGGTGACTCCGCAGCACAGGACCAACAAAAACTCAAACCACCGGAACCAGTTGCGCTTCATGGCAAACTCCTTGGATGATGCTTTTTGGAAAAAACAGGGGGGAACTCACTCCTTTTCATTGGTCTTGACGACGCCGGCCACGTAGTCGAAGTCATCAAGCACCTTCTTGCGGTCTTCCTTGAGGAAGAGATTGAGAACCAGCACGGTGATCAGGTTGGCCACAAAGCCAGGCAGAATCTCGTAGATGGACTTGAAGAAGGGGGCGCACTTCAGCGTGGAGGTCCCCGTGAACTTCCAGCCCAGCATCACGACGGTGCCGACCAGCATGCCCGCCAGAGCGGCCTTCCAGGTCATCCGACGGCAGTAGAGCGAGAGCAGGACAATGGGGCCGAAGGCTGCGCCGAATCCGCCCCAGGCAAAGGCGACGAGACCGAAAATGGTGTCGTTCGGCCACATCGCCATCAGGAACGCCAAAATGGTGATGACCAGAACCAGCAGCCGATTGACGTTGAGCATCTCCAGCGGGCTGGCCTTCTTGCGGATGCTGGCATAGACGTCCTCCGACAGCATGGAGGACGAGGCCAGCAGCTGGGAGTCGATGGTGGACATGATGGCCGCCATGATGGCCGCAAGCATCACACCGCCAAGCCAGGGGGAGAAGAGCTGGCCAATCATCCGCAGGAAGACCTTCTCCGCCTCATGCTTGTCCAGCACGGGGTTGTTGTAGATGGGCACGGCCAGCAGGCCGATGGCGACGGCGGCAGCCAGGCTGATGACCACCCAAATCATCGCGATGGTGGTCGCCTTCGGCAAATCCCTGTGGGACTTGATGCTCATGAAGCGGGTGATGATGTGCGGCTGGCCAAAGTATCCCAGTCCCCAGACCACTGCGGAGATGATGGGGACAATGGCCGCCCAGCTGAACTCGCGGGGCATCAGGCTTAAGCCAACGGTGTGCGAGAGTTCGCCGACGGGAACATTGATGGAGCCACTTTGCAGGGCGGAGCCAAACACCCCCACCGTCTGGACAGCGCCGTTATCGACCACATTGATGAGGCTGGGGGTCAGGTAGTGCAAAGCCACGATGGGGGCGACCAGCAAGGTGCAGAACATCAGGCAGCCCTGGAAGAAATCCGTCCAGCAGACGGCTGGATAACCGCCCGTCAAAGTATAGATGAGAATGACCAGAGTTCCGATCACCACTGCCACCTGGTACTTGATGTGGAACATCTCCTGGAAGAGTTTTCCCGCCGCCACCAGTCCGCTTCCCGCATAGACCGTGAAGAAGCCGAAGGTGATGATGGCCACGATTTTACGGAGCAGCCCAGTCGGGTCATCAAAACGCCGTCCGATATAGGAGGCGATGGTGAGACTGTTGGTGCGCTCCGTGTAAACGCGCAGCCTTGCCGCGACATAGACCCAGTTGAACAGGGTGCCTGCGGCCAGTCCAATGCCTATCCAGGCTTCCTGTACCCCGCCAAGATAGACGGCGGCGGGCAGTCCCATCAGAAGCCACCCGGACATATCGGAGGCCTGGGCGCTCATCGCCGTGACCCAACTGCCCAGACCACGCCCGCCAAGAACGTAGGTCTCCACATTGTCGGATTTACGGTACCAGATGAGCCCGACCGCCACCATGCCAATCAGGTATAGGCCGAACATGACGTATGTTGACACGGGATAGACAAGCAGATTTTCTGACATGTGTTTTCAGGGGGTTGACGGTTGAACGTGAAATGACAAAAAATCCATACAATATATTGCGTTTTTCCTTAGATACAAGCCACTAGCCGAGAAACACGTTGTCGATCAGCCTGGTCGTGCCGAAATAGACGGCGGCGGCAAGCAACGCGGGGCGGTCAACCGTCTCCAGGGGACGCAGCGCCTCCTGAGACATCAAAACCACGTAGTCGATTTTGCCACCTGCCGCATTGACCGAATCCTCCACCAGTTTGATTAGCGCGGCGGCGTTGCGTTCTCCTGCCTGATAGGCGCGCTCTGCGGCAAAAAGTCCCTTGGAGAGAGATAACGCGCGGGCGTGCTCGTCCTCCGACAGATAGCGGTTTCGGGAGGACATGGCCAGACCGTCCGCCTCGCGGACCAGCGGAGCCGTGATGATTTGGATGGGCACGTTCAAATCCCTGACCATGCGCTGGATGATGAGCGCCTGCTGCGCGTCCTTGCGTCCGAACACGGCCACGTCCGCTCGGGCGATATTGAACAGTTTGAGGCAGACCGTGCAGACACCGCGGAAATGGATGGGTCGGGTCACACCGCACATCACCTGGGAGAGCGACTCCTCGCGCACCCAGGTCGAGAAGTCGGGGGAATACATGATTGCGGGTGTGGGGACAAACATGGCGTCCACCCCATTCTCCTCGCAGGCACGGCGGTCACGCTCGAAGTCCCTGGGGTACTTGTCCAGGTCTTCGGTCGGTCCGAACTGCGTGGGGTTGACAAACAGCGACAGCACCACCTTGTCGGCGTGCTGGCGGGCAATCTTCACCAGGGAGATGTGCCCCGCATGGAGGTAGCCCATGGTGGGGACCAGACCAATCTTCAGACCTTGCGCGCGCCAGGCGTCCACCACGTCACGCATCTCTTCAACAGTATGGCAAATGTTCATGTTCGGTTCGTTGTAGCGACGGCGTCCCCGCCGT
>JAFRLP010000174.1 GCA_017431185.1 Victivallales bacterium
GCCAGTGGTTGTCCCGCAGCCTGTGCATCATCATCGTCATGGGATGTACAATGTTCCGCTGGAGGCCCCTCGGGAACGGTCTTATTACCACTCCTGGGGGACGCTCGTCGGCGATGGCTTCTACCGCTTTGACGCCCTGAATGAGAATTACCGCATCGACCTTCATAAGCACAGGACCATCTCCTTCCGTCTGGAGGAGAACGCCTCGACAGGATTCACCTGGTTTGCCCGCGTCAGCGACTCCAAGGTCGGGGTCTCCATTGCCCATCAGCAGGTTGTTCCCGCATACGGTGGCGCTCCCATGGTTGGCGTGCCTGGCTGTGCGGAAATCTCCATCAAGGGACGCCATCATGGCGATGCCCTGGTGGAACTGATTTACGCCCGTCCCTGGGAATGGCAGCGCGGCGCCGTTCCCGCCCGGGTCATTCGTCTCTATGTCGATGTAAACTGATTGCCAACCTCCTTCATCAGCCCCACGAACAGCCATGAACATCGCCGAACTATGTCTGCAGATGGATGCATCGGGAGCCAGCGACATCTTCCTGAGCGTGGGGCGCGCGCCCTCGGCACGGCGCAACGGCCAGGTGGAACCGCTGACGGAGGCGGGACTGGTCACCCAGAAGGATTTCCAGGAGTTCTGCCGTGAGTATCTCCCTGCGGAAATTTGGGAGCGCCTGGAACGTGAAAGGGATGTCGATTTGGGGGCCTCTCTAGGCAAGGCAGGACGTTTCCGCATCAATCTGTCCTGGCAGCGCGGGCGGGCCTCGATGGCCATCCGCAGAATCCCCTCCGGCAATCTGGACCCGCAGGTTTTGCGTATTCCGAAGACCGTGATGGAGATGGCGGTGCATCCACGCGGGCTGGTTTTGGTCACGGGAGCCACCGGCAGCGGAAAATCCACGACGCTGGCCTGCATGCTCAACCACATCAACGGCAGTCTGCGGCGGCATATCGTCACCGTGGAAGACCCTGTGGAATACTCGCATGAGGACCGGCTAAGTGTCATTGACCAGCGTGAAATCGGCAGTGACACCAAGGACTTCGCCAGTGCGCTGAGGCATGTCGTGCGCCAGAACCCTGACGCCATCTTCATCGGAGAGATGCGTGACCAGGAGACCATCCGCACCGCCATCTCCGCCGCCATGACGGGCCACTTTGTCGCCGCGACAATGCACACGATGGACGCGGTGCAGACCGTGGAGCGCATCATCAACTACTTTCCTGAGGATTTGCGCGAGCAGACAGCATACGACCTCTCCATTGTCCTGCGTGGCATCGTCTCCCAGCGGTTGCTTCGCCGCAAGGACGGCGAGGGGCGTGTTCCCGCCTTTGAGGTGCTTGCTGCCACTCCGCTGGTTCAGCGTCTGCTGGCCCATCGCGACTACAACGCCTTGCCCGACGCCATTCGCAACGGCTACACCCAGGGCATGATGGACTTTGACCACTCCTGTCTGGCGCTGTTCCGCGAAGGGGTGGTCACGTTCGAGGAGGCTGCGCGCGCCTCCTCCTCCCGCGATCAGTTCCAACTGCTTGTCCAGGGCATGGAGACGGGTGCGGACACCTTCCGCACCTACTCTTCCGACCCCGATCAGGGAATCTCCATCAAGAAACTGCTGAGGGACGCGATTCACTACCGTGCCAGCGACCTTATCCTTTCGGTGGGGTCGCCGCCTGTCGTGCGCATTGACGGAATCCTGCGCTCTTTCCAGATGCCTACCCTTACCCCCGCCGACACGGAAAAACTGCTGTATAGCATTTTGACTCCGAGGCAGCGGGCCGATTTCGAGCAGAACCGAGAACTGGATTTGGCGCTGGCCGTCCACGGCATTGGCGCGGAGGGGAGAGACAACTACCGTTTCCGCGTCAACGGTTTTTTCCAGAAGGGGAGTGTGGCCACCGCGATGCGGGTGATTCCCACGGAGATACCCTCACCTGAGACGCTGGGATTGCCGCCCGCAGTGCTCAAACTGGCCAATCTCCATCAGGGATTGGTTCTTGTGACTGGTCCGACTGGCAGCGGCAAATCCACTACGCTGGCCGCCCTCATCAAAATCATACTGGCGAAAAGGGCCTGCCACGTCATCACAGTGGAAGACCCTGTGGAGTTTGTGCATGAACACGGGGTCGGACTGATCGAGCAACGGGAAATACACGCTGATACCCACTCCTTTGCCAATGCGCTCAAGTATGTTCTGCGTCAAGACCCCGATGTCATTCTGGTCGGCGAAATGCGTGATCCCGAAACAATCGCCACTGTGCTGACCGCCGCGGAGACGGGCCATCTGGTCTTTGCCACCCTCCACACCAACGACGTGACCCAAAGCGTTGACCGCATCATCGACGTGTTCCCCGCTGACCGCCAGAATCAGGTCCGCACTCAACTTGCCGCCTGTCTGGAGGCGGTTGTCTCACAGCGTCTCCTTCCAGGCACCGACCCCAATGGCGGACGTGTCGCCGCCTTCGAGATTCTACTGGGCACCATTGCGGTTCGTTCCATGATCCGTGAAAAGAAAACGCATCAGCTGCTTGGCGCAATGGAGACTTCCGCCAGAGACGGCATGATTACCATGGAACGTGCGCTCCAGGATTTGCTGGCGGCCCAGAAAATCACACGCCGCACCTACGAGGATATGCTCCCCAGGTCGGTCTCCTCCCTGAATGCGCTGCCTGGCATGCGGTAAGGAGACCTGCGCCGCAAGCCGCAGGGTGGCGGGCTGCCGCCGAGCACCGCGCGGGCTTGCGCCCGCGCCA
>JAFRLP010000175.1 GCA_017431185.1 Victivallales bacterium
AATGAAAGCACTTGCCATTCGCACTTTGTATGAACAATTGTCAGAAGAGGCAAAAGCAGAAGCGACTGCATATTTGGAGTTTCTGGTCGAAAGGGAACGTCAGCGTCGGCAAAAAAATCTTCTGACGGCAGCTGGGAAAATCCAGAAACTTCTTGGGAATGACAAAGGATGGGAATCAGAGGAACAAATGATTGCAGAACTGGCGGAATTTCGGCGACAGAAATACAATGAAGATACTAATTGATACTAATATTTTGATTTCTGCATTGGTATTTGGAGGAAAAACACTCAATCTTCTTGCTATTTTAACCAGATTTGGCCATGAATTATGTGTTTCATCCTTCATTGAGAACGAGTTTCAAGCCAAAATTTGGCAAAAATGGCCCCAAAATGCTAAAGAAATTTATGATTTATATTTACAAATTGGCTTCAAAAAACTTAAAAGTACAAAGAAAATTTTGGGTAAATTGAGAGATGAAAAAGATCTTCCAGTTCTATCAGATGCCCTTTTTCATAAAATGGATGTAATACTTACTGGAGATAAGGATTTCTTGGAAGCCAATCTAAACTCACCGTTAATCCTCTCTCCATCCTTGATGTTAGATTTTCTCGGCTTTAACTAACCCAAACCCACACCACCATGCTAACCGAAACCAAATCCTGGAAAGCCTTGGAAAAAAATTTCGCGGAAGTGCAGAATCTGCATCTGCGCGACCTGTTCGCAGAAGACGCGCAACGCGCGGAAAGATTCAGTGTCACCTTTGAGGACCTGCTGCTGGACTACTCCAAAAACCGCGTGACCGAACAGACGATGAATCTGCTCTTCGCCCTAGCCCGTGAAGCCAGCCTTGAACAGGCGAGAGACGATATGTTCTCGGGCAGAAAAATCAATGAAACCGAAAACCGTGCCGTACTCCACATCGCACTGCGCAACCGTTCCAACCGCCCCATTTCAGTGGACGGAAAGGACGTGATGCCCGCCGTCAATGCCGTGCTGGCGAAAATGACCGCCTTTGCGGAACAGGTGCGACGCGGAAGTTGGCTGGGTTTCACGGGAAAACGCATCCGCAACGTGGTCAACATCGGGATTGGCGGCAGTGACCTTGGCCCCAAAATGGCTGTGGAGGCGCTCAAGCAGTATGCGTCTCCGCAACTGAGGGTCGAGTTCGTCTCCAACGTCGATGGCTACCATATGGCATCCACGCTGGCGGGGATGGACCCGTCCGAGACACTGTTCATCGTGGCCTCCAAAACCTTCACCACCCAGGAGACCATGACCAACGCTCTGACCGCCCGCAATTGGATTGTCTCCGCCTTCGGGACCATGCAGGCAGTGGCGCGGCATTTCGTCGCCGTCTCCACCAATCTCCCCGAAGTCTCCGCCTTCGGCATAGACCCGCAGAACGCCTTTGAATTCTGGGACTGGGTGGGCGGACGCTACTCCATGTGCTCCGCCATCGGACTGCCCATCATGCTGGCCATCGGACCGGCGAATTTCCTCGCCTTCCTGGAAGGAATGCACGCGATGGACGAGCATTTCCGCACCGCCCCTCTGGAGCAGAATCTGCCAGTCATCCTGGCCTTGCTGGGGGTCTGGTACAACAACTTCTTCGGCGCGCAGACCCACGCCATCCTCCCCTACGACCAGGGAATGCACCGCTTTGCCGCGCATCTCCAGCAGGTCGATATGGAATCCAACGGCAAGTCCGTCGCCAAGGACGGCAAAAAGGTCGCCTGGCAGACGGGTCCCGTCGTCTGGGGCGAGCCTGGCACCAACAGCCAGCACAGCTTCTTCCAACTGCTTCACCAGGGAACCAAACTCATCCCCGCCGACTTCATCGGCTTCTGCCGCTCCCAGGCGCCAGTTGGCGACCACCACCGTAAATTGATGGCCAATTTCGTCGCCCAGACCGAGGCGCTCGCCTTCGGCAAAACCACCGCCCAGGTATTGGCGGAGGAACCTGGTCTCTCAGCCTCTCTGGCCGCCCAGAAGACCTTTGACGGCAACCGCCCCACCAATACCCTCCTGGCCGACGCGCTCACTCCGAGAATGCTTGGTATCCTGATGGCCCTCTACGAGCATAAAATCTTCACCCAGGGCGTAATCTGGAATGTCTATTCCTTCGACCAGTGGGGCGTTCAACTTGGCAAGGTGCTCGCCAAGCGCATCCTCAACGACTTCAGCTCCAAGGAGGCTTTGCATCACGACTCCTCCACCAACGCGCTGATTGCACGTCTGCGGAAAAGCCTGTGACAGGGAAAAAAACACAATCCACAGACCTCCCTTCTGGTGACGCCGGCGCAGTCCAGTCATCGGTTGCGGAGGTTTTGTTTGACCTGTCATTGGACA
>JAFRLP010000176.1 GCA_017431185.1 Victivallales bacterium
GGGCGGTGGTCGGCTCGTCGGCAATGATGAGCCTTGGTTCCAACACCAGCGCCATGGCTATCATGACCCGCTGGCGCATTCCGCCAGAGAGTTCGAATGGATAGCACGCCATGGTTCGGCCCGGGTCGGGGATGCCGACTTTGGCGAGCCAGTCTCCCGCCAACGCCAGCGCCTGCCGTCGTGTCCTGGCGGTGTGCAGCAGGACGGTTTCGGCTATCTGGTCGCCGACATGCCGCAGAGGCGACAGCGCCGTCATCGGCTCCTGGAAAATGACCCCGATCTCCTGACCGCGAATCCGATGGAGTTCCCGCAGAGGCAAACGGAGCAAATCCTGCCCCTGAAACAGAATCTCCCCCGAAACGACACGGCTGGGAGGGGAGGGCACCAGACGGGGAATGCTCATGCTGGTCACGCTTTTCCCGCACCCCGACTCCCCCACCAGCCCCAGGGTCTCCCCTGCATCAAGGGACAGGGACACCCCGTCAACCGCCCGGAGAATGCCATCCTCCGTTTGGAATTCCACGGTCAAATCCTTGATTTCCAGCAACGAGGCCATCGAAACCTCTTCACCCTATTGCCATTCCCCAAAATCACTTCTTCTGGCGTTTCCGCGAGGATTTCCTGGGCTTGGAGGCGGAGGCATCCTCCTCGAAGTTGATGTTCAGGTCATCATTGGCCAGGGCCGCATCCAGTTCCGCGAGTTCCTCTGGCGTGGGTTCCTGCTCATCATCCATGCCGTCAAAGTCCATGGAGCCATCGGCGTCGAAATCCTCGTCCTCCTGGGAGTCATCGTTGTCCAGGGAGCCGTCCTCGTCCAGTTCCTCGACTTTCTTGCGGTGTTTGCGGGAACGCGGGGCGGGTTCGCTGTCGCCGTAATTGTAGTCGCTGTCGTCATCGAGCTGGGGGGCGTCGTAGCCGGTGACCGAGAGAATCTCGATGCCGGACGGGTCATGGCGAACATAGCCGCGCAGGGTTATTTCAACCTGCGCCTCGGCGTATTTCATCAAACGGCGGACGATTTTGCGGTTGCAGATGATGTACTCATCCCCTTCCGGAGTCATCAGTGACAGGGCGCTGCTGCCGTCATCGCACAGTTCATCCGTCTCGCCCAATTCGCCGAAGAGTTCAACTTCATTCCGTTCATTTGACACTGTAGTTTCTCCTTATTCATTTGGGGCATACGCCCATTGCTTTGCTTAATGTACACGGCACAATGAGCCTTGCAAATGCAATCAGGGATTTTTTTTGCACAAAGAGGAGATTTCAGCGGATTTATCGTTTGAACACTCGGCCTTCAATTCATCGACAATGTACTGGTCACTTCGACAATGAAGCTCTGCAATCCCCTCTGACAATTCTCGGTAAGTCTCCGAATGGTAAAAGATTTCCAGCGCCTTTTCCACTGAAAGTCCCTGCTGTTGCGCAAACATGGCGACAACACGGGAAAACTTCATTTGCAACAGGGTCTTATTTGCCTCCATCCTCAACCTCCACGGCATCTTCAAAAGACAGGAGTGGATTTATCAACTTCTGTCGGCAAATGCAAATCTGGCAATTGGGCTTTTCAAATTTCAGACGATTCAATGCCTCATTTTCAGAGATCAATCTGGCAAAATACAGTTCCTGTGTGTTGAATACTTTATCGTTGGCAATTCCCCCTTGCACGATATCGTATTTCTCCACTGGTCTTCCATCACGATTGTCGGCGACATAATGAAGCCATTCACTGTCATAAACAGGAAAAGTCTTGACTTTTAGCCTTAAATCGGCTATTCGTTCATCATAAAAACAGTAACTGTTGACAATCGCCTTTTTGAGACGGCGTTTCCAGCGCATCGCCCAATTGACAGCCTGGCTATACAACGGAGTCACATAGAATCCTTTGCCAAAGTCAAGGTTATTTCTGGAAAAGGAAATGTCGGGAGTGACTATTTTTAGATAGGAGCCATGGAACACTTTTATCATGAAATGACTCCCTCTTCTCGCATCAATGAGATGATGTCGTCAACAATATATTGCTTGCTTTGAGTGTGGAGCACATCGTAGGATGGAACAATGTAATTGAACAGAATTCGGGAATGCTCCGTCAGCAAATCATACACAACATTGCCAGGCAGTTGCAATTTCTGCGCAACTTCCTCTATGCAGAAGATGACAAACTCTAGCAAGAAAGATGGCATTTCCCATTCTCCTCATTCGTTCCGTCGGAACATGGTCTGCCGCAGCCCCTCGTACAGCGCGATGGACGCGGCGTTGGCCAGGTTGTGGCACCGCGCGTGGCGGCCTGGCATGGGCAGCTGGAACAACTGCTCCGAATAGTTCTGGTGAAAGGACGGCGGCAACCCGCTGGTCTCATTGCCGAACACAAGATAATCACCTGGCTCCAACCGCATTTCGTACAGACTGCGCTTCGCTTTGGCGGACAGGAACAGCAGGCGCCGAGGATGCCCCTCTTCGTTCAGGAACTGCTCCCAGGTGTCATGCACCCGCAAGTCCAGATATTGCCAGTAATCCAGGCCGGCGCGGCGAAGATGCGCCTCGTCCAGCAAAAAACCCAGCGGACGGATCAGGTGCAGACGTACATCCGTGCAGACGCAGAGCCGCCCGATCGTGCCCGTGTTCTGCGGTATCTCGGGCGCCACCAGCACAATATGGAAGCAGGGCGTGGCCGACATCAGAACTGGTGCAGGAAACGCACGTCGTTGTCGTACAGAAGACGAAGGTCATTGATGCCGTAGCGAATCATGGCCATGCGCTCGATGCCCAGCCCGAAGGCAAAGCCCGAGACCTTTTCCACATCGTAGCCGACGTTCCTGAACACGGCGGGATTGACCATGCCCGCGCCCGCCAACTCCAGCCAGCCAGTCCCTTTGCAGACATTGCAGCCGCTGCCCCCGCACGCCATGCACGATGCGTCGCACTCCACGCTGGGCTCCGTGAAGGGGAAGTAGTGGGGGCGGAAGCGGATTTTGGTATGCTCGCCGAACATCTCGCGGGAGAAGGTGGCCAGGCATCCCTTCAAGTCGGCCAGGGAGACCTTCTCATCGACATACAGCCCCTCGATTTGGTGGAAGGACATGCCGTGGGTGGCGTCTGGCGTGTCACGCCGATAGCAGCGCCCCGGGCAGACAATGCGAACAGGCGGCTGCTGCGCGACCATCGTGCGAATCTGCACGTCCGACGTCTGGGTGCGCAGAATCATCGTCTCGGGGTCAAGCCAGGAGCGTTTGTCCAAGTCGAAGTAGAAGGTGTCCTCCGGTGTGCGGGACGGATGGTCCTGCGGGGCGTTCAGGGCGTCAAAGTTGTCCCAGACGGTCTCCAGGTCAGGCCCGTCCGCGACAATGAAGCCCATGCGGCGGAAGATGGCGACGGCCTGGTCCATCACCAGGGAGATGGGGTGCTTGTGGCCGATGCGGTGGTGCCGCGCGGGCAGCGACACATCCAGCGAGTCCTTCTCCTCTTCTGTAGCCTTGACGCGGTCGGTGGTCTCCTGGAACAGCGCGGTCAACTGCTGCTTCACGGCGTTGACCGCCTTGCCGACCGCGGGCTTGTCCTCCTTGGGAACCTGTCCCAGTTTGGCCATCAGGGCGGGCAGAAGCCCCTTGCGCCCCAAGTATTTGATTCGCGCCTCCTCCAGTTTCGCCTCGTTGTCAACCGCCTGAAGTTCGCCTTTGGCTTGTTCCAATGTGGCTTCCAATTCTTTCTCAAGTTCTGTCATGGCCGTGTATGATGGTTGTTGGTGAAAAGTGGGGTCAAACCTCGTAAATGACGAGACGGCAGTCGATTCCGCCGTTGGAAAGGGGGTGTTCGGCGATGGGGCGGACGGGAATGGAGCGAACCAGCCGGGGATTCCCCGTCAGCAGGCAGATGCGCCAGCCGCGCAGACGCTGCACCGCCGAGCGCAGTTCCTGGAAAATGCCGTTGTCCGCGTCCAGTCGATGGCCGTAGGGGGGATTGGTGACCAGGACGCGCCGCGTGCCGTCGGCCTGGAGTTCCCGCAATGGCATCCGCCGAAACGAGAGACGCAAGCCCGCGGAGCGGGCGTTCTCCTGGGCGTGGCGCAGCGCCTCCTCGTCAATGTCGAAACCGGTGATGCGCGGCGGCTGCCCCGTCTGGCGGCGGAGACTCCCTTTGAGTGTCTCCAGGCGTTCCGCGGACTCCCCGGTGAAGTCCGCCCAGCGCTGGAAGCCGAAGGTACGGCGCCAGAGTCCGGGGGCAATGCCCGTCGCCCAGAGCGCCGCCTCGATCACCAGGGTGCCGGAGCCGCACATCGGGTCCACCAGGGGCGTGGCCCTGTCCCAGCCTGAAAGACGCAGCACCGCAGCCGCCAACGTCTCCTTCAGCGGCGCCTCGCCGCCCGAGACACGGTAGCCTCGCTTGAACAATGGCTGCCCCGACAAATCCAGGTAGAGCGTGGCCTTGCCGCGGGTCATATAGGCGAAAATCCGCACGTCCGGACTCTCCTTATCGACATCGGAGCGATGCCCGAACCGCTCTCTCTGGACATCGACAATGGCGTCCTTCAGCTTGAGCGCCGCCTGGTCAGGGGAAATCCCGCTGCTGGGATGGGTGTACGACGCAACGGCGAATGTCTGGCGCGGCGTGATTTGCCGTGTCCAGTCCACACGCCTGGCCCCCTCGTACAAATCGCGCAGGTCATTGGCTGGAAAACGCGCCGCCACCACCATCACCCGCTGCCCGATGCGCGTGGACAGGCAGGCGCGCCAGCCATCCTCCCACTCGCCAAAGAAGGGGATGCCGCCGCGGTTGAGGCGAACGGAGCGGAACCGCAGTTCGCTCAATTCGTCCCGCAGGACCTCTTCCGTGCCTGGTGCGGCTGTGACGTAGAACTCCATTACTCTTTCCAAATCAGGTTGGGATTGCGGTACCTGGACTTGGCGAC
>JAFRLP010000177.1 GCA_017431185.1 Victivallales bacterium
AAAAAGGAAAATCGACGGAATATTCAACATTTGAAATGGAACCAAAGCATCCTCCAAGCGTGGACAACGCGAGTCCCCAGGGCATGAAGTACGGCCAACCGCCAATCGGACAGGTGGAATATTTGTATGAGGGGGCCTCACATTTTCAGCGCAGTTTGACGAACAGCAGCAGAAGAAGCGGCGTGAGGGTGGCCTGCAACAGCATGAAGCGCACCAGCACCTGCGTGTCAGACCATCTCCAGTTCTTGCGACACTGGTCGTGCAGCGGAAAGCGGATTTTATGCACCGCCCGAATGATGGGCAACTGATGTTTCACCTCCTCGTCGGTGGCAAAATTTTCAGGGTGAATGGGGTGCGGGACATTGCTCAGGGGCTGCCGCACATCAAATCCGCAGGCCCGCAGAAAACGCAGCAGAACAAGTTTGACCAGACCCGTGCCGCCATTGACGATGAGAATGGGGGCCGCCACCAGCAGAATGAGAGGATTGCCCGTGGCCAGGGAGGCAAGGCCAATGAGCAGCCCCAGGAACCGGCTGCCCGCATCGCCCATCAGCACGGCGCTGGGGCTGGCGTTGTGCCAGAGGTAGCCGGCCAGCATCCCGATGGCGGTGAAGATGAGGATTGCCCAGCGAGAGCCGTCCACGTAATGCGGCAGAAGGAAATACCTGGCCATATTGACGTGACCAGTCACGCCATACAGGAACGCGCCGAGGGCGAACAGGGTGAAGAGCGCCAGCGAGCCAGCCAGTCCATCCACGCCATCACTGCAATTGACCGCATTGATGGCAAACCACAGGAGAGCGGTGGCGACGGGGACGTATGCCCAGACGGGCATCAGGAAACTGCCGCCCTCCCCGCTCCCCTTGAAGAACGGGAGCCAAATCGGCATGGCCTGGAGCCGGCAGAGCAACAGCGAGGACAAAAAGGCCACCAGCAGATCCAGAACACCTTTCTTGAGTTGTCCCCAGGGAGAGGAACTGCGGTCATCAAGATATCCTGTCATCATGCACAGGAACAGGCAGCCCAGAAGTCCGGCGGCGCGCCAGGAAAGCGGCATCACCAGCAAGGCGCAGAACAGAAACACAGGCACCATGATTACGCCAGAGCCCGTTGGCTTTCCCTTCGCCTTCTCCGAATCCTTCACGAATGCCTTGCCTTGGTCATGCGGCAAATGGTCCCAGAGGCGGGGCAGCAGCCACCAGCAAAGCAGCATCGCCAAAGTCGCGCCGATGGCCAGCAGCACCAGATTGGAGCCAAGCAGACGGAACGGCCCCCAATGCACTTTCAGGATTTTGGCTAGAAAAGGAAACATGGCAAGAGTTGAAGACTAAAAGGAGAAAAACCGGTTTGGCAGGAACATGACGGAAAACGCGAACAACATCAATGGACAGTCATTTTTTTTGTGCAAACAGCCACTCCAGCACACCAGGGACCTCCATGGCGGGATTCCAGCAGTCGTGCCAGGCATCGGGGAACAGGGTCAGGCGCGCCTGACCGCCCGCCGCATTGACCGCCTCCACCATCTCAACCGAATTGACGGGCGGCACCACATTGTCCTTCTCGCCGTGGAAGGCCCAGATGGGAAGATTGGCGAGTCGCGGCGCCTGCTTGACGTCCCCGCCGCCGCAGAGGGAAACCATGCCCGCCCAGCGCTGCGGGAAGCGCGTCGCCAAATCCCAGACACCGTATCCCCCCATAGAGAGTCCCACCAGATAGAGGCGACCGAGGTCCACGGGATTGCTCCCGCAAACGTGGTCAAGCATGGGGAGCACCTCGGACAGGGCACGGGAAATCTCTCCCTGCGGATGCTCGGTGATTCGCCAGGGCGTATTCACCCACTGCTCCCCGGCAGGACACTGCGGGGCAAGGACAAAGCAGGGGAATTTGGAGCGCGCATCCCCCCTGACAAACCTGGAGGCGACGTGGATGAGCTGGCGGCGGTTGTCCTCGCCCCGTTCCCCAGCCCCATGCAACATCAGAATCAGCGGATAGCGCCGCCCCCGCTCCATCTCGCGGGGGCGCAGCAGACAGTAGCCGCGAAGCCGTCCGCCCGCTTCCTCCACTACGGACTCGTAGGAGTCCAATGCGCTGGTGCGCACCGTCGCCTCCTCCGGGGTGGCATTCACCTCGATTTCGCCGCCGACACGGATGCTCATGGAGGGCCAGCCGTGTCCAAAGTGTACGCCAGCCACCACGGGTCCCTGGATTTGCCCCGCGACCTCGCGGAAAAGACCGGGCAGGTACTCCGCGTCCTCCCCGCCGATGAACTGGCCAAGCATCAGGCCTGCCAGGCGTTTCAGCACGCCGGCGGAGGCCAGTTGGGTGAAGATCCGGTCTATGGCGTGAGCGGGTTCGTGAATGTCCTCGACCGCCAGAATGCACCGGCTCAAGTCGGGCATCCAGGGAGTCCCCAGCAGGGCCTGAAGCAGGGAGAGGTTCACGGGCACGACCTGGCCGTCGGCGTGCCCTGGGCGAAGCGTCTCCAGATGCGTGTGGGACAAAATCGGGAAAGGAGTCCCCGCCAGGGCCAGTCCCAGAGAGTTGCAACTGTCGCGCATCGCCTCCCCCGTTTCGGCGCGGCCCAATTCGCCATAGACCATCGGACCGTGAATCTGGTTGCGGCCTCCGTGCGCCCAGGCGACGAGATGCAATGCGCTCACGTCACTGTAGCCAATGACAGGGAGGTTGCGACGGCGCAGCGTCTCCCAGTCCAGCCGCTCCAGCAGACGGGTCACCCCATAGCCGCCGCGCATCCCCATCAGCGCGTCAACCGTGTCATCGGCGAGCAAGGCGTTGAACTGCTCGGCGCGCGCGGCGTCCGATGCCGCCAGATTCCGCACGGGAGGCGTACTCAAGGGAGGTTCCTGGATGGACAATCCCCAGGACGCCAGCCGCGCCAAACCGCGCTCACGGCGCCCGTCATTCGTCTTGCTGCTCAAGGAGAACACGCCGACTGTACGGATGTTTTTCGGGAAAGGATTGGTCAGTTCTAGATTTTCCATGCGATGTTCTCCCCCAATTCGTCGGGCAGTTCAATCAGGCGTCGGTCATGGTCGCTGTGGGACAGGCGGATGCGGAGAGTCTGCGGGGACGGCAGCAGGTCGGGGATGCGCTCAGGCCATTCCACGAGCGTGATGGCATCCACCGCAAAGAGAAAATCCTCGATGCCGAAAGC
>JAFRLP010000178.1 GCA_017431185.1 Victivallales bacterium
AAGCCCAGGTCTTCGAAATTGGTCGCGGGGAATTTCGGCGTGGAGTCGCGGCAGGCGAAGTTGCCGGTGTATAAGGTGTAATTCCGCTTCAGGAAATCATTGACCCCCGGCTGCGCTTTGAACAGAGGCCAGCCCACCGAGGTCAGCGGCCTGGCGTTGAAACGCTGCCAGAAGGCCGCGCCTTCCCGCAGGTATTTCAGGTCGGGCAGCGGTCGGGCTGCCTGGCGGGTGACCCCGACGGAGAACCGCTCCAGCGGCCTGGCTGGGAAACGTGGCCGCCGCAAGACCGCCACATGGTAGCTTTTCCGCAGTTCCTCGCCGCCTGGAGCACCGAAGCGGATGCACAGCGTGCCCGACCTCCCCGCGCTCCCTTTCCTGGCACGGAAGAACAATGTCTGGCCGGAACCCCAGGACACGCTGTCGGGATTCAGCGCTTTCAGGATGGCTTCCGGGAGAGCGAAGGTGCATGTGCGCTTGCCGTCCGCCGCATGGCTCTCCAGTTTGAGTGGTTCGGTGCGCCCCATCCAACCTCGGTCGGCGGTGGCTGCCTCCAGCGCCAGGAAATCGGGCATCTCCACGGTGACGAGCGGTGATTTTTCGGCCAAAGCGCGTCCGTCCGCCTTGAGTTTCAATGCAAGCGGATGCGGAAAGTCCTCCAGAAAGGCGTAGGAGTTGCCTTGCCAGTCAGCGGGGAATAACTCCAATTGATGGAGGTCTTTGGCACGGAGCAGACCGGCTGACAGCAGTGCGATTGCAATGAGGAGTCTGGTCATGGTGTTATCCTGCGTTGTGATTGCCTACCTTGCCGGATTAATCCATGCCGCACCTGCATAATTCACGCTGGGGAGCAGGCGGGAGGTCCCGACATGTCCATCCGCGAAGCCGAAGTTGCAGAAGCCGCCGGTGACGGAGTCGTCGCGGCTGGTGCGTTTCACGCTTGTGCCATGCCTCGCCTCCAGGCAGGGATTGGCGGTGCTTTGGTTGATCATCGGGTCTTCCGAGACGATGTATATGCATGTGGCGTTGGTCTGGTTGTTGGCTGGATAGCCGCCGAAACAGCACATGTTTGATACTGAATAGCTGCCCAGGTCGCACCAGCGGGTGAAGGCGTCCGCCAGCAGCCCTGCCTGGCTGGGCTTCTTGAAGGAGGTGAGTTTGATTGGGGTGCAGGCTCCGTTGTTCCACTCCGAGGTTTGAGTTGACCAATCGCGGAAGCCGACGCTCCGTGACATGGTGTAGTTGGTGAGCCAAGTCCGCTGATTCGCCGTGATGGTCTTCCGCTCTGACGGACAGATGAGCATTTTGTCCTCCGCCACCTGTTTGCCGTCAGCAGAGAAGCCTGTCGAGCCATACCATTTCCGCGAACCGACGCACTCCGTCCAGAAAACGTCCGCCTCGTGGGTGTCTTGCCTGGCGGGAACGGGGTAGTCGTCGTTATCGGAGGCATACATCAGGCTGACCAGCATGATTTGCTTCTGGTTGCTGGTGCAGTTGATGGCTCTTGCCTTCTCTCTCGCCTTGCTCAAGGCGGGCAAAAGCATCGCGGCCAGTACGCTGATGATGGCGATGACGACCAGCAATTCGATGAGCGTGAATGTCTTCTTTGGTACGGAGATGTTTTTCATGGCAAACCTCGTTTTTGGGTGATGAATCAAATGTATGTCGAAAGCCGTGAATTGATGTTCAGAAGTCCTGAGGAGCGCAGCAGGAACCAGGCGGGGGCGCAACTCCAGGCATGGCATTCGCTGCGGCAGGGGCCAGGCTTTTCGGGGAAGGTTGTGCTGCCGTTGTCCAGCATCTTCTCCCATGGCGCATAGTGCGCCCGCAGTTCCTGGGGCGTCCCGTATTTCATGATGGCGGCCAGCAGGTAGAACGAAAAGTACATCGACATCTGTTTCAGGCTGGAATCCGCGTAGATTTCCCGAAGGAAGGCGGGGCGTTCTGGTTCCGGCACCGCCCCGAACAGCACAGCCAGAACGTTGGCGTGAAGGCTCAGCCAGTCCGTGTGGCCTGGCGAATCCAGATAACGCTTTGTGGTCGAATCATAGCACTGCATGTTGACCGCATTCAGCGTTTTTTCCGCGCGGATCTGCATGTCTTTTGATGCGGAACGGCGGTCGGTTATGAGTTCCAGGTTCGCTGTGCGCGTCAATGCTTCGGCGTAGAACAGGTTGAGGATGGTTTCAGGCACGTTTTTCCCCCTGTCGGATGCCCCGCTGGGCCAGCCAGGAACCCAGTCGGTGTAATGCCAGCCTGGCAACGGGCCTACCAAGCCATCTGGACGACGGGCGCGCTCAAAGGCGCCCAGCATGTTCTCCACGTTGGGCAACAGTTCCCGAACCAGTTCCAGGTCGCCGAACACGGCATAGTGGTCGTGGAGCATCAGTGTCCGGATGAGGGAGTATTCGGGGATGACCTGACGGAAGGCCGACGGGTAGCGGGATTGCGTCAGGCCATCGCTGGACTGGGAGGCCGCGATGCAGCGCAGGGCATGGCGGCCCAAGTCGTCTTTCCCGTACACAGCATACGAGGCCAGCGCCTCGATTCGGGAGTCCCCTGCATATTGGAGTTGCTCGTAGTAGGGACAGGCCTCGAAATGCTCATGCGAACAGCAGTCCAGAGTATGGCAGGCAGTCTGGTAAATCCTCTCCAGCATCGGGTCTTGTGGGGAATGGAACTCTCGGGCGATGCCGAATGGGTAGGTGACGAAGGCAATCTCCAGGCGGATGTCCGTCAGGGGTGTCACAAGGTCAAAAGCCAGTTCCAGGAAGCGTCCTGAACGATACCAGAAGGAGTCATATTGCCAGGGCGCGCTGGTCAGGTGAAGCAGGTCGCCGTACCCCTTGACCCCGACCGTGCCAGGCGGGGTGTGGGTTTTGGCTCCTCGTTTGTCAAAAAGCGTCTCGGAATAGGCAAGACGGCAGGTGCCGTTCCCGCCATTGCCGCAGAAACGAACCATGAAGGTCTGATTGCGCCCCAAGTCCAGCAGGATGGTGTGCTTTCCTGGCTGGCAGCTGCCAGTCAGCCTGCCGTCATGCAGGGCGAGTGTCTTTGGGCCCGCAAGTATTTTCGCAATGGGGGAGAACGTCTCCCGCATTTGGTTCAGGGGACGCTTCGCCAGATTCCAGGGCGTGTCAGGGTCGGTCTGGTAGGCATTGCGGAACTCCGCATTGCCCAGAACTGCGGGCGTCACCCATTTGCCAAGGGGCTTGGGGGAACTGCGCCAGTCGGCGCGGTAACGCCGAAAGTCAACTTCATCCATGGGCGGCGCGGGGATTCGAGCGTTGCCCTGCCAGGCTTTCCTCCAGGGGATGGGACGGCGCCCCCAATCCCGTGTGACAAGCCATCCTTGGGGCAACTCCATGCGTTCATCTCCTGCGAATCCAGCGACCATGAATCCGCCTCCTGCGTGCATTTCGGCCCAGGGGGCCGCGCTCCATCGCCAGGCCTCGCTCCACACCACGGCCTCCGCCGCAAAGATATGCTCGCCAGCGGGAAGAGTGCCCTGGTATTCGTCATGGAAGTAATGGTCGAGGTCTCCGCGCAGGGGGCCGCGGCCAAGTAGATGTCCGTCCAGATAGAAGGTGATGCGGTTGTCGGCGGAAACCGCCAGATGGTAGGATGTGTTTTGGGGACAGCAGACGGTTTTTCGGAACAGCGTGTAGCCTGCCTCATGTTCGGTGCGCTCGGGATGCCATGCCCAGACTGGCCGATGGGACAGGTGGTTGTTCTTTGTGTGGTCGCTCATAGTGTGTTTTTCTCCGCAGTTTTTAATTATACCACAGAAATGGGGATGGCACAATGTTAATTCCTATCTTTTTTTATGGTAAAAAACTACCTTGCATGGAACAGGTCATGAAAGACTTACTGGTGAGATAGTGTCTTTTTCTTCTTGAAAAGGTGCTTTTTGACTTTGAAAGAAGCTGTTGTAAATTCATGCAAAAGTATTGCACAACGATTAATTTGCTTTTGCCTGCTTGCAAGTTCAATTTCACAAGCCATATTATCTAACCTTGACCAATGTTGTGTAATCTTCGATTGAAACCTTTCGGGAAGAACATGCCGAACGAATACTATAGCATAGCAGAGGTGGCAGACATGCTCTCGGTCTCGAAGGAGACCTTAAGACGCTGGGATGCCAACGGAAAACTTGTCCCCATAAGACATCCAATGAACAATTACCGGGTCTATCATCACGACCAGCTTCTGATATTCGATGAAGCTAAGCTGATGTTCAACTCCATGTGGGACGAGGAGATGAAAACCACTCCCAAACGCCCATACACCGACATTGAACTGTTTGCTGGCGCTGGGGGATTGGCTCTTGGTCTGGAGATGGCTGGCTTCAAGCACGTCGCCTTGAACGAGTTGATGAGGGATGCCTGCGACACTTTGCGCAGGAATCGTCCGAAATGGAATGTCCTTGAGGGTGACGTGGCCCAAATGTCATTTGATGCCTATTGTGGACAAGTTGATATGGTGTCTGGCGGTTTCCCGTGCCAGGCTTTTTCCTATGCTGGAAAAAAACTTGGTTTTGAGGACACGCGCGGCACGCTGTTCTATCAGTTTGCAAGGGTGGTGAAGGAAGTGCAGCCCAAAATCTTCCTCGGTGAGAATGTCCGTGGCCTGCTTGAGCACAACGAGGGAAAGACAATGGCAACCATCACGGATGTCATCCATGAACTTGGCTATGCGCTGGTGGAACCGCGTTTTCTCAAGGCCATATTCTACATGGTTCCCCAGAAGAGGGAACGCCTGTTCCTTGTCGGCATCAGAAATGACCTAGCCGACAGACTGACATTCACATGGCCGTCCCCATACAAGCGAATACTTACCCTGCGGGATGCGCTCAAGGCCGGTGAACTGTATCCGACGGACGTGCCAGATTCCCCTGGGCAAAAGTACCCGCAGCGCAAACAGGAGATTCTGTCCCATGTTCCGCAGGGGGGATATTGGAGGGACTTGCCAGTTGAAATGCAGAAGGAGTATATGAAGGGGTCCTTCAGCCTGCCAGGGGGGAAAACCGGGATGGCGCGTCGTCTCTCCTGGGACGAGCCATCCCTGACATTGACCTGTGCTCCCGCCCAGAAGCAGACAGAGCGCTGTCATCCAGAGGAGACAAGACCGCTGACCACCCGTGAATACGCTCGAATCCAGACATTCCCCGACGACTGGGAATTTTCGGGGAAGATGGACAGTGTGTACAAGCAGGTCGGAAATGCCGTTCCAGTCAATCTCGCCTACGCCATGGGGCGCGCGCTTGTGAGGATGTTGAACCAACTTTAACCACAGATTTTCACGACTAAAAACCACCCTAATTTGAGGCTGTAAATCATGTGATTCCATGCTCAAATTGCACGCGCCTTCAGCCATAATTAGGGTTTATTCCAGATATTATCAGCGGCATTCTCCCAATGCCATTCAAGCCACCTGCTCTTCCAAAATTCCATTTTGTGCATGTTTTTTTCTCTTTTTTTGTCTTCCACGGCCTTGAAATCC
>JAFRLP010000179.1 GCA_017431185.1 Victivallales bacterium
AGGACTCCGGGCGGTCGTTGGCTTTCCAGGTCATCGACTCTCCCTCGTAGCGCAGAACGAGGCGAGTCCAGCTTCCCGCCTGCGGACCGAAGGAAAAGGCGTGGGTTTTGAGCGTGCTCTCCTCGCTGAGCCGTTCCTCCCGTATTTTCTTGAAATCCAGCGCGAATTTGCCTCCTTCTGTACGGAGGCAGAGCCCGCAGAGATATGCTTGGGGACCGCGCTCGACCAGCCAGATTTGGTCACGTTCCACATCCTCGGGGAGCACTTCGCATTCAAGGGTGTAGGCCGCCCGCTGGGGGATGGCGCTGGGCGGCAGATTGATGAAACTGTTGTATTCGCCAGGAAAACGGAGGGCAAACGCGCCATCCTCCAGTTTTTCCCACTGCGGAGCGGGTGAGTTGGACTCTCCTTTGAAGCTGCTGAAGGTGTTGCTGGGGGCATTGGAGACCTGGGCAATCATGCCGATGACGCCTGTGGCGGTTGAGGAGTAGCCACCCAAAGTGGCGTTGAAGAAACGTCCGCAGTCCGAAATCAGCAGGTCGCCTGCGATTCTAGGGTCAAAACGGTAGCGGATGACGGGGACACGCGAGGAGTCCACCTGAAATAAACGGTGTCCCGCTGGTTCGTCGTACATGCGTATGGCGCGGGTCTGGCCTCTTGGAGCGCCAAGCAGATGGGGTCTGCTCCACCAGACACGCCCGTCCAGGGAGACGGCGCGGAACATGATGCAGCCGTCAGGGCGGTCGGAGACCAGGTTGCAGTCGAACTTGACCTGTTCCGTTCCCAGAGGCAATGCTTGTCTGGCGAGCCTGCTTTGCGCCTCAAGGCCGACCTGCACGCCATCCTCGAATGTATGCGCGAAGACACCTGCACGGCCTAGTTTGGCGAGCGGAACCTCCCATTGGAATGGCTTGTCCTTGAGCGGGCCGTCCGTGCGCTTTCCAGAGATGCGGAAGACCGCCTTGGGCACGTCGACTGATGGCACGGAGATATGCCAGTTATCCCAGAAGACACGGGCGACGCTTTTGCGTGCCAGCGGCTGGTCGCAGGGATGCTGCTCGAATGGCAGCGAATAGTCAGGAGCGCCGAACTTGGTGGATACGCCTGTGAAGAATATGGCCTCATTGGCTCCTTGAATTTGGATGTCGTAGGCCAGGCCCTGCTTGCCATGGCTCTGGCCAAGAGTTTTGTTGAGATAGCTGGTGGAGAAGGTGTACAGGCGACGTGTCGGGTCATTTTGCAGAAACTCGTTTCTGGAATCCCAGGCATAGATGTCCACGCCGTTTTCTGTGGCTTCGAAGGTGTTGAGGGGGTGCCCTGGGAAACGTGCCTCCACACTGGCCTGTACACAGGGAGTCCCCTCAATTTCCTGGTCGCGGAAAACGACCTTGGCCTCCCCCGCTGGCCACATCACGTTGCGGATAGGGGTGCAGACCCAACTGTAGGATGCGGATTCGGTGGCGCGGATGACGGCGCTCGGCAGCCCCTCGGAGATGACACGCTTTTCACCGGACTGGCTGGTGATGGTGAGGCGGGGATACAGCGTGCGTACCCCGCACAGGCTCGCGCTGGGGATTCTGAAGGTGTGGTCCGTCAGCTGGTCGCCGATGAAATCCGCCTGGAACGGCGTCTCCACCGTACCATGCTCGGAAAGCAGCTCGCAGGTGACGGTGTAGCCCCGGCCATCCCATGAGCCGTCGGGGACGTTGAGCAGCTCCACCTCGAAATCGCGTCCCAGCAGAAATTGGTAGGGGTGGCTGACGATCAGGTTGGGCAGGGAGAGGTCGTCCCCCTTCAGCGGGGTCAGCGGAAGATTGCGGAAGATGGAGTTGTAGTGGCGCAGGATGCGCACGGAGGACATGGGCTTGTGTACGGTGGGCTGGAGGCAGGTGTCCTCGTTGGTCTCGTCCCATTCCGCCCCCAGCATGAAATCGACGGGGTATTTGCGGCAGAGTTCCAGATAGCCGCGCAGGGTCTTGGTGCCGTTTCTGCTCATGGTCTGGCTTCCGCCGTATCCGTTGTAACCCACCTGAACCTGCTGCATATAGTACTTGGCTCCGCCGAACTTCGGCTGTGCGCAGGCCGCCGTGAACAAGGGGAGCACAATGTCATCGTAGTACTCGTAGAAGAAGGAGCGGTCGGCATGGGTCAGGCGATTCCAGAAATCAAGTCCGTCGCACCCTTCCAGGTATTCCGTCAGTTTGTCATAGTACTCCAGGGCGTAGGTGGCGGGAATGCATTTTCTGGCGACATAGTAGTGATAGGGATCCCCTTTGATTCCTCCTTGCAGGGAGCCGACCTCGTGAATGAACACGACTTCGCCACCAGTCGCCTTGCGAATCTCCGCGATGAACTCCCTTTCCGACTGGGGAGAGAGCATGTCCATCCCGTAGGTGAAAATCGCAGGCTTGCCGCCGATGCGGAAGCAACTCTGGCTTTGCGCGGCGAAGGACAGCGCCTCATGGTTCAGCTTGCCGTACCAGTTGACTCGTCCGCTCACGGTGATGGCGTTCCACATGGGGTTCCCTGTGGCGGCGGTGTACTTTCGGGCGGCCTCGTCAAAGAGGGCGAAACTTGGTTTTTTGGTGCACCAGGTGCCCAGCCCCGTGATTCCCGCCTCCTCCAACAGACGGAAATTGCGCAGTCCGCTGATTTCCTTGTATTGGTTCGGCGTGCTGTCATAGTACAGACGGTTGTCGAACAGGCTGTGGTCGAACCAGGCGCGCTCTGTGAAGTAGAGCCGCATGAAACGGGGACTGACGCATTGCGTGAAGAACAGTTTCTGGCCATTGACCAGTTTTTTCCTCAGACCGACTTGCCGCATTTCGGCAAGCAGTTCTCTCCCCAGGGCGTAGTCAGCGTCGGAAAATGGCTCCAGACGTGCCGCCTTGGCACGGTAGTCGCCGAAGTCCTCTGGGGCGGCCCACGCCAGAACCGCTGTCCATAGGCTAATGGACAGAATGCGGAGAAAATGTTTCATTTCGAGCATCTCAATACATTCCCTTGTAGCCGAGCAGCACGGACTTGAAGGCGTCATCCTGGGTTATGCCGATGCAGCGGATAACCTCCTCCTTGTAGTTGGCGACATGGCCGTCGCAGTGCAGGACATTGGTGCTCTTGCCATGCCTGGCGCGCGAGACCAGGTATCCCCAGTTGTACACGTAGAAGTTGCCGGGGTCCGTCTCCGTGGTGGTCGTGTCAACGCCTTTGGCAAACGAGGTCGCCGTGCTGTTCTTGTAGTCCGCCGAATAGACGGAATCCATGATGTAGCCAATGCCAGACGGTTGTTTCAACGCGGTGAACTTCAGGACGCATTTCTCGAACTGCGCCGTCTTTGCGCCAAAGCATCCGCCTATCATGTACTGGGGCATGCCGTAGGACGGGCGGTCAAACTGCTTCCATAACTGCGGCGCCGTGGAGGCGGGGCAGAGCATGCAGCTGTTCCTCTGGTTTGCCGCTGGCACCAGGGCGGAGAGCGCGGCGCTGCTGGTCAGCGACCCCGGCAGGGTGACCTCCCCCGTCACTCCGATGTAGGAGCGAATCAGGTATGTCCAGGTTACCTGGGGGGCATGGGCATAGCCCCGCGTGCGGTAGAGGTTGTTGCCAGTGGTGTTTTCCTGGGGCTTGGCTGCATAGGGGACGATCCCGTCCTCTCCCTCCCCCATCGAATACGACAGGATGCTCACCCCAATCTGCTTGAGGTTGTTGGTGCAGCCCACCGCCCGGGCTTTCATCCTGGCCTTGCTCAACGCGGGCAGCAGCATCGCCGCAAGTATGGCGATTATGGCTATGACGACAAGCAACTCAATGAGCGTGAAAAATTGGGATGTCCTGGTCATTCCTGGTCTCCTGGGGTAGTTTCAGTGCGTGGAATCACGTTTCAATTCTGGGGTGAGGACAATGGTGTCAACGTAGATGCCGTTGGCCTGTTTCGAGTTCGGGAAAAAGGCGGGCCCCGTGAACTTGGCACGGAAATGCACGGTGTAGTCGTTGACCTCCGGATTCCCTGCGTGGGGAAACTCCCAAGCCTGCGAGAGGTCAATCTGAAGCATCCAGAGGTGCGCGGTGAAGATGGAGTTTCTGGTCACGCGGAAATGGGGAATGGCGTACCAGTGGTACTGCTCATCCGGCGGCTCTGCGGTGAACGTGATGCTGCGCTTTTCGGTGTAGTCGTAGCAGGTGAAGACGCGGGTTTGCTGGGTTCCGATGGGGTGGCTCTTGTGAAAGTCGGTGAGCAGCGCCTGCCCGGCCAGCGCGTCCGCATCCTTGACGGGACGGCATTGGGAGTGCGCCACCTGCTTCTGGTGAGGCCAGGCGAACACCTTGCATCCCGCGATGTCGGCAAACTGCGAGGGCACGGTGAGACACGCCTCCAGCGGCGCCAGTCTGCTGTCCAGCCGATTGAGCCAGAGTGAATGCTTGGTGGCGGACGGCTGGAAATGCGCTATGGTCTCCGTGGCCAATTGGCGCAGCAGGCCCGTCACCGCGTCAATGCCGACCCCCGCCTGCGCGAAGGGCTTCTCCGTCTCGTTGCGGTAATAGACGATGGACCAAAGCAGCGGCAGGCACTCCGCCGCCACGTGGACATGGCTGAGCGTATCGGTCTGCACTGCCTCCAGCGCCCGTTCCAGTCTCCGGTAGTTCTCCAGCATGAACTCCACGGTCAGGAACTCCCAGCGAACCGCCGCGCAAGCCAATTGGGGGCTGCTTTGGCGGCGAATGCCTCCCCGCAACGCCTCCAGGTACTCTCGGACAAAGGGCGCCGCCTGTCCATAGTACCCTTGCATGAAGACGGAGAGCAGCCGCTCGGTGTCCTGGGCCGGCTCCAGCATCAGCTGCCCCAGCAGGAAAAACTCCAAGTCCAGGAAATTCTGCGGAATCAGGAAATCCCTTTCCGCCTCGATGAACAGAGTGCGGATGCCTGTCTCCCGAAACCAGCGAAGGTCGGAGAGCAACGCATCAAGCACGACTTCGGGACGTGGCGGGCTGAAATACGTCCCCAGACCCATGTTCCAGTAGTCCCAGAGCATCAGGTCAGGAAACATCCCCGCCCACCGCCGAATCTCCTGCCTGCGGGTCTCGGTGATGGGCTGAAAACAGGATGTGTCGGTAAAATCATCGGAAAGATAGATGGTGACCCCTTGGACTGGTTGGGTCTTGGGCAGTGCGGACGACCCCATCGCGCCCCTGGTCAGCAGCCGTATGCCTGGAAACTCGCGGTGGACACCTTCCGCCAGCGCATTGAGGACGCGGAGGAGCAGCCCTGTGTCTCCGCCCTCCTCCTGGATGATGGCCTGGCACTCCTGGCATTGGCACAGGCTGTTGGATGCGTCATTGGGCGTGATGTTGTAGATGATTGGCCATTCCTCCTGCGGCAACTCGGCACGGTCGGCACGGATGAGTTCCAGCAGCTTCTCCTCGATGATGCGCGTGACTTCCGGATTGCTCAGGCAGAGCTGCGTGCCGCGCCGATGGAGATTGGCCTGCCGCTTCCCATGCCTGTCCATCGAAAAGTATTCAGGATGCTCCTGAAAATACCGCTCTGGCGGAACAAATGCGTAAAAGTTGTGGACAAAATGGACGCGGGTTGTCCAGCGCATCTCGTCGCCCAGGTACAGTGCCTTGGGGACGAAGGCGGGGGTGGCGCCGTTGAAGCCGTTGCGCAGGTACCATTGCCAGAACGCACGGTCTGCCTCCTGGCAGCCGAAGTCACGGAACCAGTTGGGGTAGCGGTTGAACACCTGACGCCCTGCGAAGGCAGGCGCACCACTCTCGTTGAGTTCGGGAAGCCGCAGTTGGCTCAAATCGGGGACGA
>JAFRLP010000180.1 GCA_017431185.1 Victivallales bacterium
AGAGGGATTCGAACCCTCGGAGGATTGCTCCTCGGCGGTTTTCAAGACCGCTGCCATAGACCACTCAGCCATCTCTCCGCAAACATCGACGCCGAAATAACTGGCATTTTGTGTAGATAATATGGCATTTCCTGTGGAAAAATCAAATGGTCTGGCGCAAAATTGTCCTGATTCAGCCCTGATTTTACGGATTGCGGGAGTGAAGCACGGGGGCACAGCCGTCATGCATCATGGCTGTTCGCCAGATTGCCAGCCGCAAGCCAGTTTGGCTGCAATGCCAGGGGTCTGGCATACGGTCGTCAGCAATTGCTGAAGCGATGCAATGTCATCCAGGCGCGCCTTCTCCTGAGGCGTATGATTGCCCTCCGTGGCGACCAGCAACGGGAAGACAGGACAATATGCGCCGGCAACAGGGAAAGCCCGCGCGTCCGTCCCGCTGAAATTATAGATTTCCGCTTGGAGAGGAAGGGTGTGCGCCGTGCAAAAATCCTGCAAGGCACGCCATTGGCAACGAGCCAGACAGATGGATTTGTCGCTCAAGGTCAGCACGGGGCCCGCCCCCAGGGCAATCCCTTGTTCCTCGTCGGCATAAGTGGCGTCCAGGGCAAAGACCAAATCGGGATGAACCGCATGCGCCAGCACATCGGCGCCAAAGCCCAGGAACTCCTCATTGGTTGTGGCGGCCAGCACAACGTCACATTCGGCGTCAGGCAGATGCGTGGCCAACTCCTCCAGCAGAAAACAGCCGATGCGGTTATCCAGGAAGGGCGCATGAATCCATTCGTCGGAACGTTCAATGTTCCCCTTCCAGCAGACCCGCGCACCGCGTTGAACAGGCTGGTCAGTCTTCAGCGTGTATTCCCATTGAGCAGGCCCATGGCGATGGCGCTTGCGGCTGCGGCGGAGCATTCCCTGAATAATGGAACCGCCGTCACAGGAGACCAGCACAGGTTCGCGCACGTGCCCGTCGGCCATGCGGGGACCGCCCAAGGGAATGATCGTGCTTGTCAAAGGGTCATCGGCGGAGATGGACTGCACACTGAACCCCGGCGAGTCGGCATGGGCGCAGATAAGCACAACGGGCTTGCCTGAAAACTGTGCTTTTCTGGCCAGGACGGCGAAGCGACCCAGGCTCTCCACCGTCCATCCCGCGCGTTGCCAGCATTGGGTCAGGTGTGCCATCACGGCATCTTCCTCACCAGGCGTGGAGTGCAAAGCGACAAGTTCTTCCAGTAAAGTCCAATTCATGGCGGAATCCCGACAGTGCGTCAATTTGCATCGCCGGCGGCGACAATGGCATTGCGTTGGGCGAGAAAGTTTTGGTGACAGACATTGAAAACCAGGGCGACGCTCCCCATGATGGCCAGCAGGCTGGAACCGCCGTAACTGATGAACGGCACAGGAATGCCTGTGGTTGGCAAAACCCCGCTGATGACCCCCAGATTCAGCATGGCCTGCATAGGCACCAGCACCCCCACGCCGAGACAGATGAGCATACTTTGTCGGTCACGACAGGTTTGGGCAATGGCAAAACAGAGGAACATGAACGCCAAAAACAGAAGGATGCAGACAAACAGCCCGACAAAGCCAAACTCCTCGCCCACGACGGCCAGAATGAAGTCGGTTCGTGCTTCAGGAATGGATTTATGCTTGAGCCGTCCTTGACCAAATCCCAGACCGTGCAAACCACCGGAGCCGATGGCGATTTGTGCGCTGTCTAGCTGTTCATTGTTCGCCGTCTCCTTCTTTTCCTCCGCCAAGGCGGTATGGGAAAAATGCTTGACGATGAAGTTGTTGATACGCTTCATGCGGTAGGGCATGAACACCACGGAGCAGCAGCAGAGCATCGCGCAGAGCAGTCCTGCGGTCAGCATGTACCGCAGACGAACACCCGCCAGATACATGATGGAGGCCGCAACGGCGCCGCTGATGAGCGTCACGCTCAAACTGCGTCCCAGCAGGATAAGCAACAAGGTCAGCCCCACCACACAGGCGGGGAGCAGAAAGCCTTCGCGGAAGGATTTGACGACATGCGTCTCCCTCATTCCATAATACGTGGAGAGGAAGAGGATCAGCACGGGTTTGGTGAATTCGGAAGGCTGTATGGTGAAACCACCCACAGAGAGCCAGCGGCAGGCCCCGTGGCTGGTCAGGGCGAAAGGCAGGACATGCACGTCCTGACGTCCGGTCACTTTTTCAATCACCATGGAGATGATGCCCGCCAAAGCCAGATATGCCAGGGGGAGGAGCACACCGATCAGCGCCAATTTGGAAAGGCGAGAGAGGACAGGCAGAGGCACGAAGATGATAATCAAGACGGCGATGCTGCTGATGAGCACCCACTTCAACTGGTTGTTCAGGAAGAACCGGCTGGCCACGGCATAGGTGGTTGAATAGATGACCAGGATGCCTATTGCCAAAAGCACCAGCACGACAATTGCCAGAAGGCAACTTAATATGCGTGTTTTCGTCATTGGGCAGCCGTTTTTCGCGTGAAGGGGGAAGGCTCTAGAAGAGTTTGGTCAGCCAGTCGTTCATTCGGTTTGGCCAGGTATCCACGGGGATGGCGCGGCGGCGCATGCCGTAGCCGTGACCGCCTTCCGCGTAGATGTGGACTTCGGCTTTGACTCCTGCTTCACGGCAGGCCAGGAAATAGTTGATGGAGTTGCGGCAATCCACGGCGTCGTCGCTGGTGGAGATGAGGAACGCGGGCGGGGTCCGGGCGTCAATGTGATGGTAGGGAGTCATGTCGTGGGCCTTCGGAGAGTCCTCGGGGACATTCAGGAGACGTTCGCGGGACCCGCCATGACACCATGGGGTGTCGAGGGCGATGACGGGATAGATGAGCAGGGAGAAGTCAGGGCGGGCCGACACGGCGTCCAATTGGGGATTGGGGTCATGACGGGTGGCGTACAGCGTCGATGCTGTGGCCGCCACGTGCCCTCCCGAGGAGAAGCCCATGACGCCAATTCTGTTCGGCTCGATGCCAAATTGCGCGGCGCGTGAACGGACAAGCCTGATGGCGCGGAGCGCATCATCCAGCGGCCCGAACGGGAACTTCCCCATTTTGCCATCTGGTGCGGGGTCACGGTATTTCAGCACAAAGGCGGAGTAGCCGAGAGCGTTGAATTTGCGCGCCAGTTCAAAGCCTTCGTGGTCAATGGCGACGCCGACATAGCCGCCGCCAGGACAGATGACCACGGCGCGCCCGCAGTTGTTTCCCTCCACAGCGGGAAACGCATAAAGCGCGGGCTGACGCACGTTGGAGACGAAGCGGTTGAAGACCTCTGGGTTGCGGTCCTCAACCTTTTCGGGGCCATTGCCATTGTCGAGCAGGTCAGGTGCCTCGGCGGATGTCCAAAGCGGTTCCGCTTCGGGGATGTCTGACGCCTGATTCTTCTTGAGGGCGTAAACGCTAGGCTGTGCTTCTTGCATGACGGGATTTGGGGCTTATGAATGAAACAGTTTGTTCAGATTGACGTTCGCCAGGCTTTCCACAATCAGATCGGCCTGGCTTAGATCCTGCGGCAGGCTTTGCGGACGGCACAAGGCGACGCAAGTCATGCCAGCCGCCTTCGCCGCCTGCACACCAGCCGTCGAATCCTCGAAGACCACGCAGCGCGAGGGCGGGCAATGCAGTTTTTCGGCGGCCAGAAGGTAGGAGTCAGGGGCAGGCTTGCCATGCGGGCAATCCTCGTGCGAGACAATGGCCTTGACCAGCGTGGAAATGCCGAGCATCCCCATGACCTCCTGAATCCGGTGCCGTGCGGAGCCAGAGACAATGACCACGGGATACCCATCCTCAGCCAGACGGCGAAGCAGTTCGACCGAAGCGGGGATGGACACATCGCGGGAAGCGACGGCGCACTGGTAGAACGGGACTGTGATGGCCTCCATTTCCTGACGGGTGGCGTAGGCATTTGGCCATTGTCGCGCAATGTCCTGAAAGATTTCAGGCCAGGCACGGCCATTTTCCAGTTGGCTGACCTCCTGAAAAGAGAGATTCACGCCACGTCGAGCGAGGGCGAACTGGATGGCCTCCGCCCAGATGGGCTCGGTATCGACCAGCACGCCGTCCATATCAAAGAGACAGGCTTTATCGTAGCAGGATTTTTCCATAGTCAACTAATGTAATCTACGTTGGCATTCCTGCAACTTGCCTAATGAAAAAAAGGCGCAAATCCCCAAAAGCGCGTGAACCCGCACAAAGACCGCCCCGCCTTGCCAACCGCCGGAGTCACGTGTGATTCACGGTCATTTTTCTGGAGAGCCACAGTATCAGCCACGAGGGGAAGAGGAACAGCGGATATTTGCACAGATGCGACACCAGGCACCGCCAGCGGAACTTATCCTGACGGAACAGATGGCATCGCTGAACGGCCAGCGTACAGGCCAGCATGCTCTTCACATGACGTGCGGTGTGCTGATTGTCCGACAGCCGATAGCCCACGCCAAATTCCGCAAGATTGGCAATCTCTCCGTGCTCCAGAATACGCAGGATATAATCGTAGTCCTCACAGCAGTCCAGAGATGAGTCATAGCCGCCCACCTGACGCGCCACAGAATGCCTTACCATCAGGGAGGAGTGCGGCACCGGATTCACCTGCAACGACCGATCGCGGACCTCGGCTGGCTCCAGCGGGTATTCCCGTCGGCCCAGCACCCTCCCCTCCGCATCCATGATCCGCAGACAGCACCCCACGGCGGCGACGTCGGGATGATTCTGCAAATACGTGACCTGACTCTCCAGACGTTGCGGGTACGAAAGGTCATCGCTGTCCAGCACGGCAAGATATTCCGCCCGAGGAGACGCCAGTTCCAGCAAACGGTTCCGTGCGCCAGAAAAGCCCAGATTCCGCTCATTGCGAAAGACCCTCATGCGCGGCTCCCCAGCGGCAAGTTCCGCCAGAATGCCAGGCGTGCTGTCACGGGACGCATCATCCACCACCAGGAGTTCCCAGTTGGAGTATTCCTGGTGGAAAACGGATTCCACAGCCTCGCGAACAGTTCGCTCCGCATTGTAGGCGGCCATCAGGACACTTACCAGCGGCTCTTGGTTCTTTTCAGACAACACAGCAAATCACATCCCTGAAATGCAACAATCACATCTTCTTACTCATGCCAGGCCTCCAGTATGTTAAACCTGTTTTTTCAAATTGCAAACGGCATATATCGAAAATCTGGCGCAGGATATTCATTGCTTCTGAAAACGACATCGGACTTCCACAGTTGAAAAGCCATAGCGGCGTCGAAAGACACACGGGAAAGTCATATGCGGAGGTAAAAACCGCAACCGTGTGCCACTGCCGCTACAGAATGGTTGTCATCCCTGAGCAACGCCTACCCTGCCCAAAACTTGCCATACAAGATATGGAATGACCAAAAAATCCATATTCTCCCTGTTTTCGAAAAAGTATATTATGCAAGGCAATTTTGTACTGTTGAACTACACGCGCCTTGTGATGCAGGAGATTTCCGCAAGCGACAAGGCGAAAGCATTGAACAGAGAGGGCAAAGATGCGTTCGGCTGAAATCATCTCCAGGGAAACATACGGAAGTGTCATTCGGCGGCACTCACTCCCCACGCTGCATCTGTCCCTGCTGGATTTTCAGCGTGTCTGCGTAAAGAGAAGCGCCGCCTGGCGACCACACATACATCGAGAATTTGAGTTGGTCATCCCTTGCGGATGCACTTACCGCTGTCTTCTGGAACGTACACATGTAAACTGTGCATCAGGGGACTTCCTGCTGATACAGCCCGGACAGCTTCACCAGGACCATTTTGTGGCGGGCGACAGCCACTTCTTCCTGCATTTCAACCTTTCTGACGGGACGGATAACAAGCCAGTCAGACAACTGTTTTCCTCCAGCACATCTCCCCAGTCACAAGTGGCAACCATTCCCGACGCAGTTCTTGCGGAGGGGCTTCAGAAACAACTCTTCCAGGCCGGACAGCACAAGCATTCCCTGACAATCTGCGAGGGAATGGCCACCTCCCTTTTCCTGTTGCTTCCGGAGACGTTCCCTGCCGCGCAACTGCTGGTCACGCCAGGCAAAACCGACACGGAGCACAGCATGTACCAGCAGGTGCTTCAATTATTCGAGATAGGAGTCCAGGAGGGGTTCTTTCCCAGACGCGCCATTGAAAAACGCCTGGGCGTCGGCGCACGCACCTGGACACGACTCTGCCACACCCTATTCGATGCCCCGCCCAAGCTCGCCTTCGAGAGATTCCGCCTGGACTGTGCCAACCGATACATGATGGAGCATACCGAGGCGAGCGTGAAGGAGGTGGCCGCACGCTTTCACTATCCCGACCCGTTTTACTTTTCTCGCGTCTATACCGCAAACGTTTCGGTTGCCCGCCCTCCCGACGGAACTGCAAATCCACCTGTACACAACAATGATAAAAATCTGCCTATCAACTCTGCTCTTGATGCTGGCGGGAAACGCCTTCGCCATCATCCTGCAAAGCGACGCCGCGAATTACGAACTGGACGATGGCACAGGGGCGGTCACTTCCGTCATCCGCCGTCTGGATGGCAAGCCAGCCATAACCCACATGAGCAACAGCTACTACCTGCTCACCAACCAGGGGGACATCAAAGGCAGCGACTGTCAGGATGTTGTGCAGGAACGTCAGACAGGGGAGAATTGCGTTCAATACCTGTGTACAAATCCAGCCATGCCCGGACTGCGTATCCGCAAGCAATACTTCATCGTCAACTGAGGCCTTCGCCGAACACAGTCTTTTCAGAATGACAGTACACAGACCCGGTTCCTCCAGCCTTTCACATCAAGCCACTTTGCCGAGGATTTTCTGCGCGAAGGCTTCTATTTCGGCGCAGGATACCTTGGACCGTTTCTGCCGGCTGCCAAAGTCCACTCTCCCACCAGAGTGGAATCCTACGCACAGTCCAGCAAAGGCATGCTGCTGGCCAATACCCGCAACAGCCTGGGAAGTTTTGCACATTTCCGCGTGAAAATCAACGATTCCGTGGTATTTCCCTGGTGGCAGTCCACCATTGGAAGCTATCGCGAGAAAAACGACCGTCTCCATTATTTGCCAGACGGCTGGCGCCTGTCCCTTGGCACGCTGGACCTGCAGCCTGGCAGTTCCATTTCCTTTACCGACCAAATCGTGCTCTTTTCCGGCGGGCTTCATGAGTTTTTCCATGACATCCTGTCGCGCGACCCAGATTTCCAACGCGAACTGGCCACTCTGCCTCCTGCGCCGCACGTGCTTGACAATGTCCTGTGCGTAATCGGCTGGGGCTTCGACCCATACCTCAAGTATTTGGCGGAAATGACGGGGGAAGGCGCTCTTGTCTGCAAGAACCTCCTGTCCGCCAACTGGGCCGACTACCGCTGGCAGGATGGCTTCCACAGCAAAACAGGAGGCTTCATTACTGGACCAGAAATTCAGTCATACATTGTCAGGCTCCACACCATCTCTCCCAGAGTTCAAGCAGGATGCTACGCCATCACCGTTGGCAGCGACCTGCATTCACCAATTTTCCACGAACATCCCGAATGGTTCCGGCGAAAAAACCGTGCAGGAAAAGAGGATATCCTCTTTCCTGGAATGTTCACCAACTACCAGACCATGATGAACAGGGGGGAGATCCGAGATTTCCTCAGCCAGACCTGTTCCCAAATGGCCGATTACATTGGCGCCGCATACATCTATATGGACGAGGCGCAGCACCAGAATACCATCAACTGGCAGACCATGGAGCTGGTCAGAGATGACCATGTCGCCGATTTCTGGAAACAGCTTCGCCACCAAATGGAAAAGTCTGGAAGTGGACGAGGCGGTTCCCGGCACTGCCCTCCGCTTCAACCTTTGCCGTACCCGCCAAGGGTCCCCCCCATGAACGCGCCACCTGGAGTCCCTGCCGCAAACAATACGGTTTCCGCGACCTGGAAAGGTTCGGTGTTCTAACCCTGGGCCGTCTTGAAGGCGGCCTTGGGCGCTATGAGGAAATCCCCCTGCCCTAAACACTCCCCAAATCCCATTCAAAACACGAAAAATGAACAAAAGAAACCTTTTCACCCTCATCGAATTGCTCGTGGAAAACGCGGTGAAAGCCATCTGCGACACTCTCCGGGTACAGTATGGGTTCCGAAGATTCTGGAAGGGGCCGGAGGAATACGATTTCCAGTCATTCAGCCTGGCCCTTGCGGTCATACAGGCAAATATGCCGAATGCCCATGTCATCATCAACTGCCAGAGCTATATGCCGGACTGGTGGCTGGAGCAAAATCCCGATTCCCGGATCAAATGGTTCCGAAACCACGCAAACTATCCCAATTACTATCAGTCCATGGCCTCCCTCGCGTCTCAGAAGGATGCACGGAAGGCCGTCCATGCCCTGCTGGACTTCCTACGCAAGTCGGGACATGCCAGACGGATTATCGGAATCGTATTCTCCGATGGACAAACAGCTGAATGGTATTGGGCAAACGAGCCCTACGGTGGTCCGTATGGCTACAGGCTCTTCCAGGGCAAATCCGTGGCTGACTGCGAAGCCTATCGGATGTTCCTGAGTCAAAAACACGGCACAGTCCCGGAGGGTGCCGACATCCCCGAGCCTGCCCTGTGGAACACACACGACGAGGGCATCTTCCTAGACTATCCCAAAAGCAGGGAGGTCATCGACTTCTTTGATTTCCGAAATGCCTCCGTCGGCCAGGCGATTTGCAATCTGACCGGGACGGTGAAGCGGGAGACCGACGGGAAAATCCTCAGTGGCGCCTATTATGGATACCACATCATGTTCTCCCGAATGTTCAACCAGTTCCAGACCAGCGGGCATTTAAGGCTGCGCCAAGTCGCCGCCAGCGGATTCTGCGACCTGTTCTTTGCCCCCACGCTGTACGGCTGGCGTTCTCCAGGCGGCGCGGAAAGCCTCATGCAGCCTGCCGAGGCCATCACCTGCCACGGGGGAATTCCCATTGCGGAATACGACTACCGAACCTACTCTGAATCCCTTCCGTCGCAGTTGACCAACGGCGGCTCGGAAACCGTGGCGGCCACCCTCGGCTGCCTTGACCGGGGATTTGGCCTGGCTCTGGTGCGTTCCGCCGGCGGCCACTGGATGGAAATGCATGAACGCTGGTACAGGGAACCGCTGATTCTCAAACACATCGCCTCCCTGTTGAAGCTCTACCGTGCCCTGCCAATGCAAACCGCCAATACGCTTTCCGTCGAGGTCTGCCTGGTCAGCGATGAACGTTCCGTCCTGCGCACCACCAATAACCTCGGCGATGGCGTACACCGCGCCGTCATCGCGGAAATCTGCCGGACATTCCCGAAAACTGGCGTTTGCTATCGGCATGTGCAACTGGCAGACCTGCTCACCGACAACCTGATACCGAGCCACAGGTTCTACCTTTTCCTCAATCTGTTCGAACTTGATGATGCGCAACGCAAGGCACTGAAGGCGCGCCTGGAACGCGAGAAGGCAGATGCCTTGTGGCTCTATGCCCCTGGTGCACTCAAGCCTGGCAAGAATCTCGATATTGCGGGAATCCAGGAAATGACAGGAATCCAAGTCCGCAGAGATGATGCCAGCCTTTCGCTGGACTGCCAGGCCACCGCCGATTTTGGCGGCTCCAGAAAGAGTAGTTACTTGACCACGGCTCCCAATTTCCTGCCAGTCGGAGGATACGATACGGTGGCTGCGTATTCAGGGGAAAAGCCTGTGCTGGTCGGACGCACCGCCAATGGCCGAACGGACTTCTTTTCCGCAGCGCTGCCCCCGCCATTCCCACTGCTGCGCAGACTGATGGAACGGGCGGGAGGTCATTCCTACCAGGAAGGGGAAGACGTCCTGTACGCAGGCAACGACTTCCTGGTTCTCCATGCAGTTTCTGGCGGCATCAAGAAACTGCGGCTTCCGCCTGAATGCAAGGCCCGCCAACTACTGGGCCTCCAGGTGCATTGTGACGCAAAAGAACCTTTCTGGTGCGCGAAGCCAGGACAGACTTACGGCTTCATGGTTGAAAGGCAATAGAGGACTGTCATGGATGACATGGAAATGGAATTGCGGTCGGCTGAAGCGCTGGCGCCCAAACTGGAAAAATGGAGCGTGAAGGCGAAGAATACCGTAAATTTCATTCTATGAAACGCCGTCGCTACTATGCATCGTGATATGGCGCTTTATCATGGAACAATTTTCGGTATCGAGCGGGGGGCATGTTGAAGCGTTTGCGGAAGCACAGGATGAAATGGTTGTTGTCGTAGAATCCGCACCGACTGGAAATGTCGGCCAGTGTCAGATTGGTGTTGCGCAATAGTTCCTCCGCTTCATTCAGCCTCAGATTCTGCAAATAGTCCCTGGGCGACATTCTTGTTGCCTGAAGGAAATGGCGGAAAAACGTCGCCTGCGACATATTGGCGATTTGCGCCAGAAGAGGTCGGTTCAGGGGTTTGTCATAATGCATGGACAGGTAATGCAGGACGTTGGCGATTTTCTGGAAATTGCGTTGCCGTCTGTCCTCCGCTTTCCCATTTGGGCGGAGAATCACCACGAACAGCAATTTAAAAAGACAGCAGACGGCGGTTTCATAGCCTTCACGGTGTTCCACGAGTTCCTCGTGGATTTGCTCAATCAGGTCCTTAGTCTGGTCTAGTTGCTTCGCATCCAAATGAAGATGGTGATTCTGGCGGGAATCCGCCGCGCCTTCCCGAAACAGCGCCTGATAGCCTGACAGATTGACATATTCGCCGAAGTCGAATGGCAATTTCGACAACTGGTACAATAGATTGTAAACCACCAGATCATGCTGGTTGGTGAAACTGTGAACCTCTCCCGTATGCACCAGAAAGAGATCCCCCGCCTCCAACTGACATATTTCCGCCGACGTGGTATAGGTTCCAGTCCCGCCGACAACCAGCAGAAGTTCCTCGAAGTCATGCCGATGGGGCAAGGTGGTCGCCCTTTTCCCCTGCACCATGTTCACCGACATCGGGATTCTCTCGTCTATCCGATACCGCTCCCATTGGTAGGTCTTTGTCGCGTTTGGATTCAGTCTCATGCCCAAGAATGACAGGGTGGCTGCACGAAAAATGACAATTCATTCAAACAGAGGAACTCCCGTTTCCAACGGAGTTTAATATAAGCCTTGCCGAAAGGAATGCCACCCGATATCCATATCAAATTGTTCTGAAGATGGATTCCCCGTAATCCCTCAGCCACTGATATTGCCCAGATGCCGTATTGGCCGCGCGGAGCGCGGCCTGCCAAACCTGCCTGTGAAACCAATCACGAGCGGCGGGTTTGGCAGACCGCGCTCCGCGCGGTCTGCACCAGTCGGTGAGGGATTACGATTCCCCTGAAAAGTCATCGTCATTCGTTCAAAAAATATGAAAATTCGCTCAAAATGAAGCACCCGCTATTGAATATGTCCACTTTTTCTGGTAAAATAGCAGTCGTTCATTTCCTGAACATCGAAGAAAACATCATCGAACAATGGAGCGTGACCATCATGAAGACAAAAATGTTCACTCTTATTGAGTTGCTTGTGGTGATAACCATCATCGCGATACTGGCGAGCATGCTGCTTCCCGCGCTGACCAAGGCGCGGGAAAAGGCCCGCACAGTCGCCTGCCTCAACAACATGAAGACATTCGGGCTCGCCAATACAATGTACGCCGACGACAATGACGACTTCATGGTGCCGGTAAACTATGTATGCGGCGGTTCACACACTACGCCAGATGGGACAACCAACACAGGCGCCATCCTCTGGCATACACTCCTCTATCCTTACATCAGGGAGTACAAGACATACAACTGCCCGTCAGGAGTGGAAGGCGACAAAGACGGCCATAGATACGTCGGACAGTACCTTGGAGAGTCAATGTACGGACGCAACGCACGCTCTAGCGACGATAAAACTAAACGCGGCACCTTCACATATCCGTCCGCGTGCTTCATTTTCGGCGACACGGGATTTGCGCTGTCGAGCGACGGTGCACAGTACGCCAAGTCATACGCGCCAAGGTTCCGCAACCATTTAGTCCTCCATGGTCGCCACAACTCGCATCCGTCAATCAGTTTCGCGGACGGACATTCCGTCTCCATGCCAAGCACATCCATTCCGAATGATCAACCCCGTCCCTCCTCAAGCAAGTTCTGGTATTACGCGCCAATCGCCCCTATCACTGACTGATACTCGCCGCTCGCAATCACCCGTTTTGGGGAATTGCCCCCTTTCCCGTCTAATAACACAATGCAAGGTAGGTAAATGAAGCATTTGGTAATACTGCTGTTGTCAGGCGCGCTGCTGTCTTGGACGTGCAGCGCGAAGAGCATTCGTTTGGCGGAGGATGGAAAGCCGCTGGCGACGATTGTCACGCCCGCGAAGACGCCTGAGAAAATCAGGACGGCCGCATTGGATTTACAGAGATATGTCGAGAAGATCTGCGGCGTGAAGATTCCCATCCATGAAGACGGCAGACAAGTCGCTGGCACGGGACTGTACATCGGCGACTGCGAAGGTGCGCCAGCCTGCACACTTGCGAAGACGGGCGCCAACTGGGAAGGTTACGTGATTGAGGAGAAGGATGGCAGCCTCTACTTCACAGGGCTGAACCCAAGCCCCGTCGCATACGGCGTCTATTCCTTCATTGAGGATGATTTGGGCGTGCGCTGGTTCGCGCCAGGCGACCTGTGGGAGAAGGTTCCCACCTCCGCGAAGCCCGGGACACTGGCGGTGGCGGCGCGTCCACGCACCGTCATACCTCACATCTCGCCGCGCGTCTGGTCCGCACACAACTGGGCCCCGATGTGGGATGAGTGGAACATCCGCAACAAGACCGCTCCAAGCGAAGTCATCTCCATGCGCAATTTCCAGAACAGGATACACCTGATTTTTCCTGTCGATAAGTACGCCAAGGAGCATCCGGAATACTATCCGCTGATGGAGAACGGCAAGCGGTACATTCCCCGCAAGGACGACCGCCACTGGCGACCCTGCGAATCCAACCCCGAGGTCCAGAAGATTGTGGTGGATTACATCAGGGAATATTTTGACAAGAACCCAACCCAGGACAGTTTCTCCGTCGGCATGGATGACATCTCCCACCTCTGCTGCTGCCCGAACTGTCGCGCAATGGATGACGCGCCCGACTCCTACGAGCAATGGCGCTTCTCTGACCGTCACTACAAGTTCGTCAACATCATCGCGAAGGAGATAGGCAAAACCCATCCAGGCAAGTTCATCGGCACGCTGATTTACTCCATCGCCCTTCAGCCGCCCAAGCAGGTTCCCGTGATGGAGCCAAATGTCTTCGGGTACATCACCGAGACCAGCGCAGCCTGGTGGATGCCTGGACAGAGAAAGATTGACCATGACCTGACAGCCGAATGGCACAGGCGCGTGAAGCACCTCTTCCGCTATGACTACTACGGCTTCGCCTCCATGGCCCCTCGCTACTATCCGCACTATGTGGATGAACAGATGAAATTCGACCATGCCCATGGCGTGGAGGGAATGTACATTGAGACCTACACCTTCCTGCCCCTCACCATGCCGATGTTCTGGCAGTTCGCGAAGCTGGAATGGGACACCTCCCTCGACACCGACAGGCTGCTGGACGAGTTCATGACCATCTACGGCCCCGCGAAGCCCCAGATGGCGCTCTTCTGGGATTTGCTTGAGAATTCCTACCAGGTGGAGCGCCCTGGCCGAGGCAAGTGGGAGCACCGCGAAATCATCAACCAGGCGCTTGCGATCTCCCCCGAGGATCTGGACAAGGGCTTTGCCCTGCTTGACGAGGCTGACAAGGCGGCAGGGAACGACGACAAGGTGAAGGCGCGCATCGCCATCCACCGCGACGCCCTGACGCTGGCCGCGTATGCCGTCAGACCCTACGCCTTCAATGAGCAGATTCAGGTCATTGACGTGAACACGCAGGCCGACGCGGACAAGGTGTTCGCGCTGGTCGCGAAACTGGATCAGTGCAAGGCGGGACGCGAGGAGTATGTCGAATCCCTCAAGAGGCGCGATGACATGATTGGGCTGAACATCCGCGGGCTTCTCGGACATAATGACTACATGCCGCTGGGCTCCTTCGCCGAGTTGGAGACCAATGCCATGACCGCTCTTTTCCAGGCGCTGGCATGGTATGCAGTCAACCGTCCCGCTGACCTGAAGACCATATCCGAGCGCTTTGACAACCCAGCGCTCAAAAGCCTGGTGGACGGCTATCTGCGCCTGATGACCAGTGACCATCCTCCCAGGAACCTGATGTGCAACGGCGACTTTGAGATAACGGACGTGGAGAAGAACGTCTCGAAGGAGATGATTGACTGGGACAACGAGGGCTGCCCGATGGGGTGGAAATCCTGGGCGCGCGATTCTGTCAATGTGCAGGTTGTGCCAGAAGGGCGCAGCGGAAATGCCGTGAAGATTTCGAGAAACATGGCGGGCGGCTGCCTCATCCAGACCGTCAATGCGGAGGCGGGCGGAGTCTATCTCCTTACCGCCTATATGAAGCTGGTCGGCGGCGGGAACGCCTCTCTGGGCATTCGCTACCGCACGAAGGAGGGGCGCTGGTGCAAACCGCGCATTGGTGAAATCAGCGCCAGGGTAACTGCCCGTGCGGATGGCGACTGGACACGTGTCCTTCTGCTGGTCGAGGTGCCGAAGGGCGTCGAAGCCAGCCAGATAACCGTCATGCCTGGCTTCGACCACTTGATTGTCGATAGCACCCTCCTGATGGACGACTTCTCCCTCATTCGGGTGAAATAGGCCACAGTGTTTCAGGCAAAAGGACAGGCGTAAGAGAGGCAAGCGTTTTCCGCCATTTCGGGCTGACATAGCCAGAAAATAGAGGTCGGATACCATGGTTCACGGTTGAAAGGCGATAGATGACAGACATGGATGACAAGGAAATGGAATTGCGGTCGGCTGAGGCGCTGGCGCCAAAACTGGAAAGATGGAGTGTGTCGGCGAAGAATGTCGTGTATTTCGTCCCAAATTTAGCCTCCTGGCAGAATCTAGGAGTTATCACTGCCTATCCAGCCAAATACCTTCCAGACCAACTTCTTGCCAAGGACACGAAAATCTTTCTGGATTTTGGCGAGACCTTGGTCGGAAAGGTGCGGCTGCGGCTGGAATGCATCTGTCAGCCAGACACGCCCATTCGCCTGAAAACAATGGCTGCTGAACTGCCATACGAGGCAGTCAACGACCCGGAGACCTACCAGTCTGGACTGGGAAGAGGATGGCTTCAGGAGGAAATGCTCACGGCCTACGAAATGCCGATGGACGTGGTGCTGCCCCGCCGCTATTCGCTCCGTTATCTTGCCATCACGGTGCTGGCCTGTCCCCGCAGCGGGGTGAAAATCACCAGCGCCGAAGTGGTCGCGCAAAGCGCGGCGGGAAAAGACCTCCCCCCTCCCCTGCCCGACTGGGACAGGGAAATGGCTCTCATCGACCTCGCCTGCTTCAGAACCTTGCGCAATTGCATGCAGGAGGTGCTGGAGGACGGGCCGAAGCGGGACCGTCGCCTATGGCTGGGGGATCTGAGGCTTCAGGCCTTGGTCAACCACGTCACCTTCCACCGCTACGACCAGGTGGAACGGTGCATCCGACTGCTGTGCGCCTGCACCGACGAGCGTGGTAGAATCCCATCCGCCGTTCTTTTGAAGCCGCACCCTTGCGCCGGGGGATTCCTGCTGGATTATGCGTTGATTTTTGCCAGGCTTCTGCTGGAGCACTGTAAGTTCACTGGTTCTCTGGCGCTGGCCGAGGAGTGGTTTGACCTGGCCAGGCTCCAACTCTCCTTCTTCCGCGAGGGAGTGGATGACCAACGGCTATTCCACGCATCTGGATGTCCGCGCGTCTTCATTGACCATTGCCCCGCGCTTGACCGTGACACGCCAGCCACCTGCGTCGCGATATGGTCAGCGGAGGCACTGGCGGAACTGGCCCAATTGCTGAAACGCCCCGCCAAGGAAATCGCCGCGCTGAAAACGGAGGCGGCGGAGTGGCGCCAGGCACTGCGTGACAACAGATTCGACTCCAAATCGGGAATGCTGCAATCGGGACATTCACGGCAACTCTCCTGGGCAAGCCAGTTCTGGGGAATCCTCGCTGGGGTTCTTTCCCCTGAGGAAGCCCGTGCCGCGCTGACCAAATGGGAACAGCAGCCAGAGATGGCGGTGAAGCCGAACACCCCGTATCTTATGCACTACCTGCTGGAGGCATGTCGGAAATGCGGCATGGAGGAACTCCTGCAAAACACCATCCGCCGCTACTGGGGTGGCATGATTCTTCGGGGCGCGGACACCTTCTGGGAGGTATTCCAGGAAGACGACGATTTCTACACCCCTTACTGTGACACGCACGACCCGCGCAACAACAGCGCCTGCCATGCCTGGAGCGGCACACCGAGTTTTTTCATCAGGAAGTAATCGCCAAATGTACGCTTGAGGGGGTAGTCCCTGTCGATGATCAATCTCGGCGCTGTTCCCGTTCTCCTTGGTCATCCAAGTTGCGCTGCCCCTGGAAACGGGTTCGGAACTCTCCGGGCGAAAAGCCATAGCTACGCCGGAAGGCGCAGGAGAAATAGTGCGCGGAGTTGAATCCGCAGACATGCGCCACATCCGCCACAGGGCAGTGGGTGTCCACCAATAATCGGGAAGCCTGCTGCATTCGGCAGGACATCAGGTAATTCAGAGGCGAGATGCCAAAGGCACGGCGAAAGGCACGGCTGGCGCTTCCCCTGTGCATATTGAACTTGTCCGCCAGGGCCTCCACGTTCAACGAGACATCGCCGTAGTTCAGTTCCATGTAAGACCTCATTTCGCTGGCCACGTCGTTGACGTGCGACTCCCCCGTCTTGCCCATGGCCAGCAGCGTCAGTGCCTTGAAGACGATGGACAGCGCATTGAACTGGTGTTTCGTGGTATGCGTACATATTTCCCCCTGGAGCGTGCGCAGCAGTGCGGCAGGACAGCCTCCCGCCGGATTCACCCCAGGCCGTATATGAAGCAGCCTCGGCAACGCATCGCAGTCCGGGCCTGCCAGAGTGAACCAGCTGTAATGGAACCGCGTCCTGGGCGTGAAGTCATGGACAGAGGCCGGCGGGTAATACCAGGCGGTGCCAGGGGAGACGATGAACTCCCGATTCTGAAAGCGAAAACACGCCTTGCCATCGATGGGCCAGAAGATTTCCCCGAAGTTGTTGCGGACAATCTCCTCGCGGTCCGGAGGATACAGGACAAATTCCCCGTAGCTGCGGACGTAGAGGTTCAAAGTGTTGTCCACTCCCCAGAAAGAGAGGATTTTCCGCTGAGACTGCTGCATCGTTATAAAATAGTGATTGGTGGTTACAAAATCGACCTTGAATCTCCATCATTCAATGGTAGATTATCCTGCAATCAGTTTTTTTTGTGCATTAACATATCATTTCCGGGACGTTTTGCAAGGCCTCCTGACCTTTTTTCTCCAAGTGACATTCTCAACGCTACACCATCTTCTCTGAATATGAAACACCTTCGCCTAGCCGTCATCGGAACCTGCAGCCGCGGTCAAATGACTGACCTTGCCCATCTGCCCGAACAGGGCGTGGAAATTGTCGCAGGTGCAGACATCTATGAATTGCAGAGAAAGTCTTTTCAGGATCGTTATCGGGAAAAGTTCCATTCGGAGGTCAAGGCCTACGCCGATTATCGGGAAATGCTGGAGCGCGAACGTCCTGACGGTGTTTTCATCATCGTGCCCGATTATCTTCACGAGGAGATGGCCTGCCACTGCCTAAGCCAGGGCGTGCCAGTCTATCTGGAAAAGCCCATTGCCATCAGCATTGACGGAGCCGACAGGATTCTGCACACCGCCTACGAACATAAGACCCAACTGTTCCTGGGACACAATATGCGCTACATGGGCTTCACCGAGAAGATGCACGAGATTGTCCAGTCCGGCGCCATCGGCGAGGTGAAGGCCATCTGGTGCCGCCATTTCATCAGTTATGGCGGAGACGCCTATTATAGAGACTGGCACGCAGACCGCCGCAAGTCCTGCTCCCTCCTGCTCCAGAAAGGGTCCCATGACATCGACATCATCCACTGGCTTGCCAATTCGCGAACCGCCAGAGTGCATGGCTTCGGCACCCTGGCTGTGTATGGAGACGTGCCGCGCCGTCCCGCCGGAGAGGAACATCCCGCCAACTGGTTGTCCGCCTCCCAGGAATGGAAAAGGGCGCACTGGCCTCCTGAAACTCTCCGTGACTTCTATCCAATCGTTGATGTGGAAGACCTTAACATGATTGGAATGCAACTGACCAATGGCGTGCAAGCCTGCTACCTGCAATGCCATTTCACCCCCGACTGTGTCCGAAACTACACGGTAATTGGAACCAGGGGACGGCTGGAAAACCGCGGAGACTATCACGGCAATGTCACCATTGAGGTCTGGACCCGCCGCAGCGACACCTACCAGCAGGAAGGCGACATCACCTACCGAATCGATGTGCCGAAGGAGAACCATGGCGGCGCCGACTTCAAAATCATCACTGGCTTCATTCAGATGCTGCGCGGCGAGGCACGCCCCATTCCGACCCCGCAGAGCGCACGCTATGCGGTCGCCGCTGGAATCCTAGGGGCTGAATCCATCCGCTCGGGCGGAAACACCATTGAATTGCCCCCCCTGCCGCCGGAACTGGAAAACTACAACTTCTCCCAGGTAAATTGACGGATATCCTCATACAACACAGAGACAAAACATGGACAAACGGAACACAGTTTTCTTCACGCTCATCGAATTGCTTGTCGTCATAGCCATCATCAGCGTATTGGCGGCGATGCTGCTGCCCGCTTTGAGCAAAGCCAGAGAGAAAGGGAGGGCGGCGAACTGCCTCAGCAATCTGCGCCAGATGGGACTGGCCTTCTCAATGTACCAGGACGACGGCGACAGCCACTTGCCCAACGCCCTGAACAATACGCTGGAAGGTATTGTCAAAAGCGATGGAAGCCCCTATCTCATCTACTGGAACACCATGCTGGTCCGGCTGAAATACATCAGTTATCAGGTGTTCGCCTGCCCGTCCGCTCCAGCCAGCAAAACAGACCCCAACAGCCTCTCGCCGCAGGCGTACTCCAACATCGTCGGTCCATACAACCCGTATGGCTATCCATACGAGCCAAAGACCGTAGGTTCCGACAACACGAGCTACACGGGGCATTGCAAGGTCGTCAACGTCATGCAACCATCCAGCCTGTATATGGTAATGGACTCGCGCAGGCGCAGCCAACTGGCCGACCCGCTGGGATACCTCACGGTCAAACGAAACTATGCGACGGACGCATCAGGCTTCCCCAACCCCAGGCATTCCGGCCAGTGCAATATCCTTCATCTGGACGCCAGTGTCCGGGCATACCGTGCCCAGTTGGAGAATCCCTATCTGAACGGGGTGGGAGACCACAGCACCCATCCCTGGTCCTGGTACGTCAACACCAAATAGAAACGCGCCCCCATGAACAGAGTCTTCAGTCGGCTGTCAGTTCTTCTCGCATTGCTCTTTTCCGCTGCCTGCCAGGCAGACGCGGAGCGGGTTTATTTTCCGGAACTGCGGGAGAGAGTAGCCAAGGTCAAGCCCTTGTCCCCAGAGGACTTCGCGCTCTCCCCCGCCCTGCTCCAGGAACTCCGTCTTCTGGCGGCCACCAAGAAGCCAGCCCTGGCCATTGGCCGCCCGTTTGTGATGACCGAGAGCGTCCCGCGTTGCGGGGAAATGTGGTTCACGGACCACATCTACATGGACAGGCAGCTATTCGCGGCACGGGACATCTGGGAGCCTGGAAAGAACCGGCAGAAAGTCACCTCCTACGCCAAAACCTTCGACCTCATCCGTCAATCCGGCTATGACGCCATCAGCATTTTCACCATCAGCAACGCGCTGGTGCATCAAAGCGCCCAGGCCATCGGCCTCACGCCTGGCCACCCCTGGCTAGTCTCCACCATGACTCCCAGCGGACTGAATGGAAAGAACAATCCAGACGCCTTGAAATACATTGCCTCCAGCCCACACTCCTACAGGATTGACGGGCGTCTGCTCGTCATGAACTGGACAGACCTTCCTGTTGACAAGACCAAGGCATTCATCGAGGAGGTGGAACGGCAGACAGGCTGCCCCATCGCCTACATCGAAAGCCTGGGCACAGTTCCCGACCGCGAAGACCCTTTTGTCTTCTTCTCACGCAACCATGGCGAGGTTCCCGCCAGCACACTCCTCCTCTGGTTTGACCGCATCACGGAGTACCTGGAATGCTGCGCGGGCGTGGAATTCGCCAACCGCCTTCCCCTGTCGGATGGCCGCCTGAACGTCGAGTACTACGACAAAATCGTCTATCCCCTGTTTGCGGCGGCATGCGCACAGGAACGCTTCAACGGACGAAAGCTCTTCGCCGCATACGCCATGGCCGGCTACAACAATTACCGCTCCAAAATGA
>JAFRLP010000016.1 GCA_017431185.1 Victivallales bacterium
GAGTGTTGAAATCACCCCAACAGCCTGTATATTAAACAGGATTTCCCAAGGATTCTTGTCACCAGGAGACACCGCCTTCCGTCTCCGTCATATTGCTGAGAAACTGTAGGACAGGTGAAATGCGTTTTCGACTTGCGACGTTATTTATTGTCATTGGCTTACTTGCAGTTAGTGAGGAGACCTCGGTGCCAGCCAATGTCCAGAAGCATCTGACAACCTTGGACAAACCGAAACAAATTCACTGCCAGTACACCCAAATCCGACACATCTCCTCTTTGAATCAAGAGTTGGAATTCACGGGTGAGATTGCCATTGAAGTCGGGAAGCGGATGTTATGGAGAACAGACAAACCTATGAAAAGCGCCTACATCCTAACTGCCGAAAGTCTAAGGCAATGGGATGAGGACGCACAGAGAACAATCACTTTGCCAATTGCTCTATCGAACCAATTAGAAGCATTTTACGAATGTTTTTCCGCATTGTTTATCGGAGATTGCGACACCTTGTCGAAACAGTTTAAAATCATTTCCTCCACAACCACCAATAGACTTACGCTCATTCCGAAAGAACCGAAAATGAAGAGCGTTTTCAACAAGTTGGAAATAATGACGAAAAAGGATGTTACATCTACAAAAACGATGATTTTCCACGAAACGAACGGTGACCTTCTCACCATGCATTTTCACCATGTGAAATACACCGACATTCCATCGGGGATTTGGCAGCTACCGCCGGAATGACCCTTGCCACGCCGGGACAATCCATGCGTGGCTCGGCGCCAGCCGTCCAAAATAGTTTTTGCTCGCTGTTTTATGTTTATTTTCAACGAGTTTCAACGATTCTAAAGAAAGTGGCCTTTCGTGAATAGATGGGCTTGAACGGTCAATCTGCCTTCCAAATCTCCATCATCGCGGCGCGCCATTTCCAGTGCTGGTTGTCCTCGAAGTCCAGGACAATGCCGTTGTCCATAAGGTCAGTTCCAGTGCGCATATCGCCATTCACCCTGTAGGTGGCCTCTGGAGACAGACCCAAGGGATAGACGTGCCGGCGTCGGAGGTTGCTGGAGGATATCCACTGATAGACGATGATGGCCCCCTGCTCCCCCGCCAGTTCCACCGCCTTGAATTCCCTGGTGTCAAACAGGCAATATCCGTCCGCCCGGAGCATGAATTCGCGGATGGACTTGAATTTGTCAATGTATTTTCTGAAGAGCGCCTTGGTCTCCTGTGAAAGACTGGCAAGGTCTCCGGAGAAGCCGTATTGACCACAGACGAAATTGACGAGCATCAGCGTCTCTGGATCGACACCCATGAACTCCTCCCAGGTTGCCGCCCTGGGGGCAATGAGCGGTCTTCTCTTTTTATTGAAGAAAGGTATTTCGTCCTTTTGCAGTTCGCGCGTCGTAATCCAGCGCATCATTTTTCCTGGCAGGAAACGGCGGAGGAATCCAATCAGCATATCGGTCTGCGTGAAGGGATTGGCGCTGTCGCTCGGGAAGAAGACGTCGAAGTGGCGCATCGCCTCAAGGTCTGTGCGCAAGGCGCCGCTGGCGCAGCATTCCAACACCATTTCAGGGTGGAGGGCGCGGATTTCGTCCATGAGCTGATAGAATAACTTGGCGTAGCGGTAGTGCGCGGCTCCGGTCTCGTCAATGCCGTGCTGGGCGTTCATATCGGTCTTAATGTAGGCGAGTTTGTACTTGTCGATGAGCTTCAGGATCAGGTTCTTCTGGTATTCGTAGGCAGACGGCTGTTCCAGGTCGATTCTGTAGTATCCCGTTTCGGGGACCAGGGTAAACCATTCCGGATGTTTTTTCAGGATGGGGATTTCCGCCTGGAAACGTTCAGGCTCAATCCATATCCCGAAGCCAAGCCCTTCCCTGCGCACCTCATCCGCAAAGTCGGACATATTGCCGAAGAATGCGGTGTCCGTCTTCTCCTCCCAATCCCCGACACCACCCCAGTCGGGAGTGCTTCCAAACCATCCGGCGTCAACGACAAAGGCCTCGCAGCCGAGTTCCTTGGCAACCGCGAGTTGTCGGCGGAGCCGCGGGATATCCAATTGCGAAAAGACATCCAGCCAGGTGTTATACTCGACAGGAAGTTTCTTGACACTGGGACAAAGATATTTTCTGAGGAACTGATGAAGTGCGCCGGTGGAGGAGTCAAAGTCTCGGAAACTCTGTATGATGACCTCTGGCAGCGCCCAGGAGTCGCCCGCTTTGAGCCGAAAAGCCAGCGTCTCATCCGAAATTCCGAGGTCCACCTGCATGGGAGGCTCCATGCAACTGAAGGATTGCGGAAGCACACGGATTCGCCAGTCGCCGAGCGGGAGCACATGGAAAGCGAAGCCGTCCTTGCTTCCCATCATCCTCATGGCGAGGTACGGCGAGTTTCCTTCGGTGGTTCTGCCGTTTGCATGGGTCAGCAGGAGTCCACGGCCCTCCAGGGGAAGCCACGAGCCGATGTTTTCCATGCTCCATCGGCAATATTGCGTGAAAGCCTCATAGGGGCCAGGAGTCAGCACAATGCTCACGAATGCCTTTCCAAAGCAAAGTTCATCGCCAGAGATGTTTTCTATCACCGGCGACAGCAGTCTCACACCGTTTTCCTCGCGGATGGTAGTCTTGAGTTCAAAAACGCCGTCAACGGTTTCATTGAGGCTGTTCAGACGGTATTGCCGCCCGTTGCAGAAGGCAAGAAGGCCAATGCTTTGCTCTTTCATGGGATTCATCCAGAAGAATCGCGGAATCAACGTCACATGGAAAACACGCCAAAGGTGACAGTCATGACGAAAAGAAATATAATTTGATTTGCAGAAAAGACAAGGCGGGAAGAGTGAATTGTCCCAGGTGTGACAGGAAAACCGCATTCTAGTGTCACAATGTCGAAAAACGCACCATGCAAGGTTGTTTTCCTCTACAAAGATGCTATATTTTCACACGTGTTTTTCCTCATCCGCATTCTTTCAGATTTCTATGAGCTCCAACTTGTCCACTTTGTCGCGATGCACTCCAGAGGAGGCGGGCATTCCCTCCGCTGCACTGCGCAGGCTTCTGCAAAAAATGGATGAACTTGACTCTGTCCAGGGGCTCATCATTCTGCGGGACGGCCAGGTGGCTTGCAGCGCCTGCTGGGCTCCCTTTGTCCTGGAGACCAAGCGCATTCTTCACTCGCTGAGCAAAAGTTTTGTCTCGCTCGCCATCGGCTTTGCGCAGCAGGAGGGGCTTCTGAAGGTCACTGACAAACTGGCGGATTTCTTCCCTGAATACGCCGATGAGATCACCGACTCAAGGATGCGTGAACTCACTTTGGAGCATCTGCTCACCATGACCAGCGGGCACCGACTCTGCGCCATGAGTTTTTTGGCAGGACGTGCGGACGGCAATTGGGAACGCGGATTCCTTTCCTCCAAACTGGATTGCACGCCCGGCGCCTTCTTCGCCTATAATTCCGCCGCCACCTATATGCTTGCAGCCGTTTTGCGGCGCGTGACTGGCGAAAATCCGCGCGAATACCTGATGCCCCGGCTGTTCGACCCGCTTGGCATCACGCCTGGTCTGTGGGAGTGCAGCGCCACAGGAGTCAATTGCGGCGGGTGGGGCCTGATGCTCTCCACGACAGACCTGGCGAAAGTCGTCAAATGCCTGTGCGCCAATGGGATGCATCAAGAAAGGCAACTCATTCCCCGCGACTATCTGGCAACCGCCACGCGCAAGCACAGCGACAACTCAGGCAATGGCACGCCAGACTGGATTTGCGGATACGGCTACCAGTTCTGGTGCAGTCAGCACGGGTATCGCGGAGACGGTGCCAGCGGTCAATACATGCTGGTCATTCCCGAACATCGGCTTGGGGTGGCGATGAACGCCTCCCTTCCCAACATGCAGGAACCCCTCTCCCTTTTCTGGGATTTTCTCAAAGAACTTTCACCTCGTCCCCTTCCGCCGAATCCTGTGGAGCACAGTCGGTTGCAGGAATGC
>JAFRLP010000181.1 GCA_017431185.1 Victivallales bacterium
GGAGGATGGGCCTTCTCGCCTGATATTCTGAAGCAACAAAAAACTCCACGCCAAAACAGTGTGAAAACGCAAGATTGGAATAAAAATAACTATTATGGAAAATTGACAGAAGCCCTAAAGATTGTTATAATTTCCGTGTCGAAAAACTCCATTGGTGGAGATAATTGAGGCAATTGCAAAACTACCACATAACACGGCAACAAAGGGTCAGGAATGCGGAGACATTGGATTGGGGCGGTCTGCACTGCAATCGCGCTTTTGCCATGCCTGGTCATGGCGGAGGAGCTGCTTCCGCCTGGGCAGGGCGGCAACATGCTCCTGAATGGCAGACTATTCCTGGAAGCAGGCGATTTTCCCTCCAATTGGCGTTCCGTGCGTCATAGGCCAGACTATTTTCCCGAAGGTTTTCCGCAGGGCGGCGGATCGCTGCGTTTCCATGCGAGGGGCAAGCTTCATCTGATACGGCAGGATTGGACTTTCAGCATCATCGAGGGTGAACAGTACCGCCTGAGCTACTGGATGCGCAGCCAGGACTTCAAGGCCGGGCAGGCCATGGTGCTCTCCTTCAACAACGGCTGGACCAGCTCGGCTGAATCAAACATACCCGAAGGCAGCTCGGACTGGCATCGGGTTGAACTGCTTTTCATGGGGTTTCCCTCCAAGGGCGGCGTGGGCTCCGTCGGCATTTTGATTGATGACATTGAGCATGGTCTTGTGGAAATCGCCGACATCTGCCTGGAACCCGCGACACGCAAGGCGCAGGAGGCGTCCATCGCTTACTTGAAGGAAATCCCTCCGCAAATGCTGGTGCCACTTGCGCCATGCCTGAATGAGCTGCAGGGTTCTCTTGCCCTTCGCTGGTTCGGTGAAACCAGCACGAAACAGATCGAATGGTTTTTGTCCGGAAAGCCCATGGGGGCCGTCCCCATTTCCGCCCGCGGATTGGTCACGCTGGACTTCTCCGACATCGTCCCGGGCGAATACACGCTGGAATTGAAGGCGGGAGACTTTGTCCTGTCCAGGCAGGTGCGACGCATTCCGAATGCAAAGTCATCCGCCATACGAAGGAACAACTTCAACACCCTGCTTTATTTGGAAAAATGCCAGACGGGGGACACCTTCCAGGTCGGGCTTGCCAGAAGCGCCTGGATTTCCGTGAAATGTGCTCCAGGGATGAAGGTTTCCCTGGAAGGCAGCGGCAAGGTTTTTTCCGGCTCCATGCCAGTGAAACTCGCCGCAGGCACGCACAGCGGCAAGGTGATAAAGGGCGCTGGCATGCTGGAAATTTCGGCCATAGCGGAAACACTCTACTACCAACTGGCCGGCGGGCCATATCTGAAGGGAGTCCCCAGGCACACCTATGCAATGGTGAAGCAGCACCAGCTTGACTGCGTTACCACGTTTTCCAATGGCGGACTCTCCAGCAAGGATGACTGGAATGACTTCCGCAAGGCGCATTCCAATTATCTCCTTGACCATGCCTCCGTCGGCGACGTGACGGGCGATACCATCGGCACATTCAGGGGCCTTGCCAAGGACACACCGTATTTTGACGGCATCATCGCAGACGAATTCAGCGGGGGCAACAATCGTCAGCTCGCCAAGTTCCTGACGCATCGCGAAGCGTTGAGCAACCCATACGGAAAATCGGTTTACGCCTGGATGACTGGCACTCCTGGAAAATCGCCCATCGCAGCCGGCTTCCTGAGCTGTGTCCTGAACGACCTTCAGGGCAAAGTCGTCTATGAGGCATACGTGCCCTCCAATTTCACGGATGAAGCCGAGGCCAGGAACATCATGAAGCGCAAATTCAACGACACCATACGGCAGTTCCAGGAACTCTACCCAGGCTGCGAGGCAGTGCTGGGTATGGCGCTCTGCCACTCCAACATACCGCTTTCCTTCACCATCGACAACGAACCAGAGGCCAATTTCAAATACCTGCTGGACATGGAGTTGAATCTGCTTGCCAACAGCCCCGATTTCCAGAATCTGTCGCTGGTCGGCACCTGGGGAGGAAACTACGCGGACGCCGAGATGACGCGCTGGTTCAGCGCTCTTCTGCGGCATTATGTCATAGAGGGGAGGACGGGGATGCTCTCGGCTTCGCGAGGCTGGAAGCTGGTGCCTGGCCATATCCAGAACGCCTCGTTCCGCAAGGGACTGGAACACTGGGAGACCGCTGGTCCAGTCTGGCTTGGCATGCAGGACAACATGGCGGAGATACTTCGGCAGTTCAACGTCATTCCCGGCAAGGCGGACGCCTACGCCGTCATACCGCCTGGTTCCTCCGTCTCGCAGCAGATGTCCAGCCTCGTTCCAGGCAGGCTCTATGTGCTGAAATACGTCACTTCCGATGCTATGGACATCAAGGCGGGGCGTCCCAAGGAGACTCCCCTTGACGCCACCTTCGAGGGAGCGGAGCAGGTCGCCCCGCTCATCCAATACCGCAGGCCAATCCTGGATGACCACGGCGGACACGGTGGGCGTGGCAACTACGATGCCGTGCTGTTCCGCGCCCAAAAGGAGACAGGGCGTGTCACCCTGTCGGCCTCTGCCGCTTCCCCCAGGCCCTCTGGCCTGCATTTCGTCAGCATCATGCCGTACTACGAGGATTTCACTGAAGAAAACAGGTAGCTGCTCAACCACAGGCTTCTTCAATCCGCGGAGCCGAGGCTTCGCGGGCAAGTTGGGGCCTTTGCTCCTGTCACAGCCGGTTCTGTGGCGGGGCGGTCTCGCAAAGGCTGTGACTCTGAACAGTTACCAAAACAGAGCTTTTTCAATGTCAACCAAGAGGGCACACAAACATGCAATGCATTGATAGCAAAAAGAAGAAAATGTTCACACTCATTGAGTTACTGGTAGTGATTGCAATTATAGCAATTCTGGCGGCCATGCTGTTGCCAGCTTTGAGCAAGGCCAGGGAGAGGGCCAGGCAGGTTTCCTGCATCAACGGCTTGAAGCAGCTGGGGCTTGTGCTGACCTTGTACACCGACGAAAGCGAGGGGCGGCTGCCCTATCCATACCAGGGCAACCAATCAACGTTTGATGCTTACGGGTCGGTTGCCTGGACGATGAACCTGCGCAAGGGAGGATACATCGAGTCATATCATGGCAGTTGGCGTTGCGTTGCAAGCAATCCCGCCTCCAGCCGCACAATTTCAGCATGTCTGCGCTGTCCCAACACAGATCCGTTCAAGTCTTGGAACGCCACCAGCAACAGGAATGGCGGCTGGGCGCAGGCTGGTTTCGCAACCTGCGCCGACTTCGGTCTGAACTACTATTACAGCGATGGCACAAACAATGGCGGGGGCGCAATGCATGTCATGCACTTGGTGAAGCGACCGTCCTCCGCGATCATGGCTGCGGAGGGCAATGAGCGTGTGCTCTCGAATTTCGACGGAACATCTGCCAACAGCATCCTCTATCGCCATTCCAACAAGGCGAACTGGGCGACTTACGACGGCAGTGTGCACACTGGGCGCGTGACCACGAATGGACAATTCAGGAACGGCATATGATTCTAAAGGAGGCAACCACTGTCGAGCGCCGTCTTTGAGTTTTTCCACTATTTAGGTCATGAACATCGACATACACTTTCGCAAGACCGTTGGCGCAATCAAGCCGCTGCATGGCGTGAATCGCTCCCCCATACGCTTCCAGGCGGATAAAATCGAGGAGTTCGAAGCCGCTGGCATCCCCTTTGTGCGCACCCACGACTGCGGCGGAGCCTACGGGCGTGGGACCTTGGTGGATGTGCCGAATATCTTCCGTGACTTCGAGGCCGACGAGAACTCCCCCGACTCCTACGACTTTTCGTTCACAGACCGCTATCTTTCCGCCATAGTCAATGCCGGGGCGCAGCCCTTTTTCCGCCTAGGCGTGACCATAGAGAACAACTGGCGTATTCGTGCCTACAGGATTGCGCCGCCCAAGGATTTCGGCAAATGGGCGCGAATATGCGAGCATATCATACGCCACTACAACGACGGTTGGGCCAATGGCTTCCACTGGGGCATCCAGTACTGGGAGATATGGAACGAGCCAGAGAACCCGCCTATGTGGCAGGGCACGCGCGAACAGTACTTTGACCTGTATGTGACAGCCAGCAGGCATTTGAAGCAGTGCTTTCCCGAAATCAGGGTGGGCGGCTATGCCGGATGCGGCTTCTACGCCATCACCCGCGAGGGAATGAACGACTTCTACAAGAGTTTCATTCCGTGGTTTGAAGCCTTTCTGGCATACGTCCGCGAATATTCAGCGCCTCTGGACTTCTACTCCTTCCATCTTTACACGGACGATGCACGGGAAATCGTCACCCACGCCGATTATGTGCGTCTTCATCTGGACAACGCCGGCTTCGCGAATGCGGAAATTGTCTTCGATGAATGGAACTATGCCGTCATCAGCCGTGATGCCCTGGTATATGACTATGACGAGATGAAGGAGCTGCCAGGGGCGCTTTTCGTGGCCGAGGCCTTCTGCCGCATGCAGAACAGTTCCATTGACAAGGCCATGTTCTATGACGCCGAACCCACTTCCGCCTATTGTGGGCTGTTCTATTTTCCAAACGTGCGCACCACGCCGACCTACCAGGCATTCGTGGCATTCGACCGCCTTTACCAGCTGGGAAGGCAGGCCTATGTCGCTGCGGATTTGCCTGACACGGTGGTTGATTTGGCGGCGACTGATGGAGATGTCGGTCGTCTCATGCTGGTGAACCGGGGCACACGTGACCTGGAACTCCCCTACTCTTGTGATCTGGCTCTGGACAGCGCCACCATCGAGTGCCTTTCGCAGGATGGACATTTTCTTACGTCCATGCACTGCTTCTGGAAAGAGGGCATAATGCTTCTGCCGCGGCAAACACTCCTTGTTCTGGAAGTTCATGGTGGATAAAAGCGGGGCTTGCCTTATGTGGGAAAAAGAAGTAGATACTCTGTGCAGGCAGAAGCTGAAACGTATCCTTCACTTGTCCTCCCCTGGCTGGAATGAGCAACCAGAGAAGACCAGCCACATGCATCTGCATCGGGAAATATTCATCTGCCTGAAAGGCGGCTACCATTTCACGCTCGGCGACAAGGGCTGCATTCTTTCGCCAGGGGATGTGGTGCTTTGCGAGCCAGGCATTCCCCATGCCTTTCACGGGCTGAAAGATGACAAGGCGCATCTGTGGGCCTATATTCTTGATGACAAACTGATGGCCAGGGTGCTTACCTCTGGCCACGACATTAGCTATTCCTTCATTGCCACGGCGGAACTGTGCCTCCAACTGACCGAGCATTGGAAAATGGGGCCGGAGTTCATGCATGGCCCGCTGCTCTGCCTGCTGGAGGAACTGCGCTATTACGCAAAATCCAACATCATCCCCAAGCGGTTGAACCGTTTGAACATCGTGGAATTCCTCAAGGAGTACATCCGCAACAAAAACGGCATTGACTGTTCACTTGACAAACTGGCGAGAATCACGAATTACAGCAAATACCATTTGACGCATATCTTCAAGAAATCCACTGGGAACACCATTGGAAGCTTCATTGACCAGGTGCGTTTCAGCCGCACGGAACAGCTGCTCAGCCTGGGAAAAACGCAAAAGGAGATTGCCCATGCCCTGGGCTTCTCCTCCCCCTCTGCCTTCTGGAAATGGTACAAAAATGGCTCCTCCCACTGAAGGCGTGTTCATTCCATAGCGCGATTATTGTGCGGAAACGACTCTCCAGGCCTTGATGTTGCAGCCGCCAGTGAAGACGCTTGTCAAGTCATGCCTGCCGATGAATGGCCTGGCAAGAGGGGTGGAAAGCAGTTTGTAGTCGGCCCATTCTCCTGTGACAGGGATGTCGAGTTCAGCCATGACAAGATTGGAGCCCTGTTCCTGGAAGATGATTTTGCCGCCCGCCCGCTCCACGTCCGCCGCCACCCAGATTTCAAGGGTCGTGCCAGGCTGGTTCCCGAAATCGACCTCTCCCCAGAATACCGTGGCGCCGCAGTCGGCCTGAATCCAGCGTTGCGGACTTTTGTCAAAAGTGCCGTATTTGCCAGGCATATAGCATTTCTCCATCCAGGATGCCTGGACTGGCGCCACCCATTCCCCTGGCCTGGCGGAAATCTGGTTCCGCGCCTTTTTGTTCTGTGGCTGCGTGAGAATGGGGCCCCAGCCCTTCATTTCGCCCATGGCCTTCAATGTCTCGGCGATGCATGCCATTTCAGGGGAGACGTCTCGATTCGGCTGGACAATCCAGACCTGGCTGGCACGGGCGGCCAGGCTGACTTTCGGGGGCGTGGAACTGCCCAGGTCGATGAAATCTGGCTCCGCTGTGCCTTCGCGCAAGACCGCCAGGTGCCCGTGGCGCAGGACGTCGGGAAGAATGGGACGGATTTCGCTTTGCTGATTGACAAGATTGACGAAGACCACCAGACTCCTGCCGTCATCCTGCCGCCGCCAGACACTGTGCATGATTTGCGGGGACTTTATCGTTTTGGCGGTGGCGCCGATGCCACCCCAGTGGCTTTCGACCATCGTCACTGGGGTTTCCGTGGCAAGAAACTGGCACATGTCGGAGACATTCAGCCAGGGAGCCAGTGCCTTGCGCAAGTGCAGCATCTTGCGGAGGAAGAGGCGGCGCGGGCTGGCATAGCGCATGTCATACAGATGGAACCAACTGATTTGTTCGCCATAGACCAACTGCTCCGCCGCCTTGGAGAAGAAGGACTGCCAGTCACCTTGGGAGGAGAAGGCGTCGTAGGCGCGTCCGCAGAACTGGACACGGCCCGCGAAGATGCTTTGGAACAGCGGGATGCGCCCCTCGTCCGTCCATCTCCAGGGCATGAAGGCATCCACGCACTTGGCATAGACCTCGCAGGCGTCCTCCGTGTCGTGCGGCACGTCGGGGAGTGCCTTTCGGATGGCCTCGTACATCGGGTAATACCCCTTTTCCAGCCAGAGCGTCGGGTCGTTGAGCGGATGGCCGTGGTTGGGGTCGAAGCAAAGATGCGGGCGACCCGCTGCCAGTTCGTCATTGTAGATGGCATCGATGCCGTAGGACACTGATAACTTGATGTTCTGCTCCAGCAACCTGGCGGTTTCCGGGCAAGCAGGACAGGCTACGGGGTAGTCCTTCGTGCCGTAACGCTCGATGACTGGCTCTCCTGCCTCGTCCTTGACGGCGACCCGCTCGGCCAGGCGTCCGCGCCATTGGTAGGAACGGGCGGGGTCGTAGCCCCAGAGTCTGGGATTGGCGTAGCTCTCCGTCCGCAGGCCTGCCTGTTCCATGAAGGGGAGGCTGTCGGCGCTGCTTTTTCCTTGGTCGTAGCGGGGATATTCGTCCTGCGAGATGTGGTACCACCAAACCCATTGCGCAATAATATCGAGTCCGAAGTAGTTCTGGAGGGCGGCGAATTCCCGTGCCAGGGGCATGCCGTTGACACCGCAGATCATGCCAGGGTTCTCCCGATACCATTTTGGGGTGGTCTCACGCGGCAGCCTCGGCGTCCACCAGGCGCTTTGGGGCAGGAAATCACGCTTGTAGCACTGTCCCGCGTCGAACCAGTCGCCCTCGAAGAGGCGTATGACGGCATGGCCGCTGGAGTCGTAGCCGTTTCCGCCTGGATTTTTGGCCGCGTATGCCACGGGATGAGTCCAGCTAGCCTGAAGTTGACCGCCATGACCAGAGACGACGTAATCCTTCACACGGCCCCGCGGATCCTCAAAGGCAAAATAGACTCCGTTGCCCAGGTTGTCGTAGAGGGCGCTGAACTGCATTGAAACGCGGGTGCATGGGTATCTTCCTTCAAGATTGCAGTCGTTGAATGGCTCCTCCAGCAGTTGCCCGCACATGTGCGGGTAGGCCAGATGGCATTTCTTCCCAGGGAGTTTGGCAAAGTTCCAGGCGGGAAAGGTCACGCTGGTGATGGTCAGCGCGGGGTTGACGGCCTGGAGGGAGAAGTCGGCGGAGAGCATTCCGCTGTCAAAGCGGATGTTGGAGGTGGCCAGAAAATCCGCATGTTTCCAGAGTACCTTAAAATTGCCTTCACCCTTGTCTTGCACCTGGTATTTCAGTCCCTTGTCGTAGCTGGCGATGGTATTGCCACGCCATTTTTCATCTCGGAAGGCTGCCCGCCATTCCCAGATGCGGTTTCCGAATGTCCCTGTCCCGGCGCGACGGTGGAAGAGTCCAGCGACAGGAGGGCAGCCTTCGGCGGAGCCGCGCACCATCAGCAGCAGAGCCTGCGGAGACTCCAGAAGCGTGTAGAGCTGCTGTGCAGCATTGAATCTCCCGGTCATTTCCTCTGGTTTGTCCAGCAGTCCGAGGTCTGCGGGGGAGTCAGGCAGCCCTGGACGCTGGTCGCCGAGAATGGCGGCGCGTTCCAGGGATGTCGCGAGCCAGTGGCCTTCACGGGAAGTCGCGGCGTGTTTGAGCCTCTGGAAAAAAGCCTTTTGCATGGGGGATAGTTCCACCGTGCCAGGAGGAAGCAGGCAGACTTTAGGGGCATTCGCGGCCATGGCGGCGATTTCGCCAGCTCCGAAGACGCGCTGGAAGACCGCCGCCTCGCCGATGTCCGCGTTCAGGAAGTAATCGCTGTATTTGGGGGAGAAACCCAGCAGCACTGGCTCCGTTGACTGGCTTATGTGGATGTGCCGAAAGAATTTTTCCAGAACCTTCTCGCCATTGACGTGGACTTTGGCCAGATAGCCGACATCCCCCTCCGCGTGGTCGTTGACATGTTCCACGGTGGCAGCCAGATGAAACCACTTGCCAGGGGACGGAACGGCTCCGCCCGTCAGGGCCTGGTTCCAGGATTTCCCGTCACTGCAGAAGCTGAAGTTCCACAGATTGCCGGTCCGTCCCAGAAAAAACGCATTCTGCTTGTAGAAGACCATGGCGTTCTGCCCCTTTTTGAAACCGTCTTCCCGAAAACGCATGACTGCCACCAGTGACAGACCATTCTCCGTGATGTTGCAGTGTTCGCTGTCGGTCAGGACGGCACCGCCGCCGTTCTGGCCTGAAAGACGGAGGGCGTGTTCCTCCAGTCGTGCGTCCCCATGCAGTTGAAGTCCTTTTCCGCTGACAAGATTGGCCGACAGGTCGGAGGATATGGCCTGCTCCCGACGCGGAACACCCGTGTCGATGACCAGGCGCATCAGGTATTCTCCGCGGTCGTTCTGGAAATTGCCCCAGTTGCGCATGAAGGTCTGTCCGTGGTCATGGGAGACCCAGGAACTGTCGTTGGAGAGCGATGTGTCGATGCCTGGATAGAAGTAGTCGTTGTTCGACAGGGAGTCCCGCTTGGTGAAGATGACCTCGGTCGGATTGCGGTCAAGCCAGGTGACTGGAAAGGGTATCTCCACCCACTGGTAGCGCAGGGCGTCCTCCTTGTTCTTCTTGGCCTTGAAGCGCGGGTCGCTGGTCTTCAGGAGCAGTTCTCGACCGTTGATTTTCAGGGAGATGTCCTCGCCCAGGCCATCCAGTTCGCCATCGTTCAGCCAACTGCAGTCCGCCACGGCGCAGAACATTCGCAGGGCGGCAAAGCCAGCCTGGGAGGCGGCTCCAGCAGGAAACTTGTCCAGCGCAAACAACTTCCTCCCCTGAATTACGGAGCGGTTGATGAACAGCACACCCTGCCGGTAGCCGCCGTATTGGCCAGTCTCGTTGCAAAGAGTCAGTCTGCCATGGCCGCTGTCCTCGACTCTCCACTCTGCGGCTGACGCGACGAAACAGGCAAGCAGGAACAGGAAATAGGTAGATGTATTCTTCATTTGGATGTAAGCCAACTCAAGGCGACCATTGTTTGCTGCCGTTCGCCACTGTCCAGGTTCCGCCAGAAGTGACCCTCAAGGGCATGGGCTTCTCCAGCGCCACATGGCCGTCGATGAAGGTGACGTTTGACTGCACGGCATAAGGTGTGCTGTAATCCTCCCCGTCCTGTGTGCTTGCCCCCAGATGCCGGGATGTGTATCTTTTGCGGCAATAGTCGAAGTTCACATAGTCGCCGGTATTGCAGTGCGTGTTCTTGCCTTCCAGCAAGTGTATGAATCGCGAGGCATTGCCGATTCTCCCCAGCTTGTACATCTTCGACGCAAGCTTGGTGTTGTTGTCGGTGCCCAGGTTGCCATTGATGGCATAGTCGTAGGTGGCGACTTGCTGGCGTTGCACGTGAGGATAGACGGTGCCTGAACTGTTCTTGCGCACACGGGCCTCTGACGGACATTCCTGCTGGAGAGGATACAGCTTTTCACTGTCGCGGAACTGAAGCAGACCCGCATTCGTCAAAATGCTCAGATAAGTGCCCACATAGGTGCCCATCTGGTAGGGGACGATATAGTCCTCATAGTCGTCGGAGTAGAGTGCAAAGGTCAGCCCCAGCTGCTTCATGTTGTTGATGCAGCTGATGTTCCGCGCCTTGCCGCGCGCCTTCGACAACGCTGGCAACAGCATGGACGCCAATACGGCGATGATGGCTATGACGACCAATAACTCAATCAGGGTGAAAACATTTCTTCGCGGCATCTGGGAGTCTCCTGTGGATGGGAACGACATTCAGGTTGTGGTTTGCAATCCTTTTTCAACGGTATATAATATAGTGTTTTCGGGATGTTGTACAAATGACAATACTTTCAAATACATGGATGATGCTTGCAAAAAAACGTTCCGTCTGCCATGTGGCAAATATTTTTCCAAAGGAGAGGCGTGCGCCGCCCTCAAGACGGTCTATGAGGCAGATGTGTTTGACGGGAAGCCGCAGGTGAAGCGTCATTCGCACGGATTCTACGAACTGGCGGTGGTTCTGCGCGGCGCGGGCTGGCACAATGTGGAGGGGAAGGAAATCCCCATGCGTCCAGGCAGCGTCTTTCTGCTTTTGCCTGGCGAGCATCATACCTATCGTTTTGCCGAACCTCTGACGCTGCTTAATTTCATGTTCACGGGACGGCTGCTGCGCACCTATCGTCCTGCACTGGAGAGGATGCCTGGCTTTGCCCGGCTGTTTCGGCACGGTTCCAGCAAGGAAGAACTGCAGGTGGACTCCGCCGCCATTGCGGAATTGGATGTTCTGGCCAGCGTCATCGTCTCGGAGTCGCAGAGCCGGCTTCCTGGCCAGGAGCTGGTGCAGACGGTCAGCCTGGTCAATGCACTGGTTCTGATCCTGCGGCGTTGCCAGGGTGAAATGGTCGCCATGCATTCCAGCAGCATCCTCGCCCCCGCCATCACTTATATGACCTGCCATTTCCAAAACAGAATCCAGATGAAGGACTTGGCACGGTTGGTCAATTTGTCCGAGATTTCCTTCTACCGCAAGTTCATTCAGGAAATCGGACAGCCTCCCATCCAGTGGCTGCTCAAACTTCGGATGCGCAAAGCCATGGAATTCCTAGGCCGCATGGATTTGACCATTGCCGAGGTGGCGGCCTCCGTCGGCTTCAACGACCCCCTCTATTTTTCCCGGCAGTTCTCCCGCGTCGCAGGTTGCTCGCCGCGTGAATACCGCGACAGCGAGCACGGACGCCGCGATGTCTTCCACGGCGAACAGGTCTCCAAACTGTATTGACGCGAAAACTGGCGACGGCATATCCTGACGCCAACAGAGCGTTATCCTGTCTCGAACCACAGGATTGATTTCCGAGAGTCGATTCCTTGCGGTTTGAAAACAGTCCATGCACAGGGTATATTATATAATGGTGTTTTAGATTTTTGTATCCATCCTTGCTCATCTTGCGTCCGTTGCCGGCAGGCGTTTTGTCTTCAGGACTTCCTGACACGTCCAACAAATAGCCCGCCATGCACAACAGGGAGGTTTACAATGAGATTCTGTTCCCGTCTGGTCAGAAAGAGTTTTACTTTGATAGAACTGCTGGTCGTCATAGCCATAATCGCGATACTTGCGGCAATGCTGCTGCCTGCCTTGAGCAAGGCCCGGGAGAAGGCCCGTGGAGTGGCCTGCGTGAACAACCTGAGGCAGCTCTACCTAATCGCCATGGAGTATTCGGAGGAGCATGATGATGACTGGCTGTTCTCCAGATCTAGGGTTGAATACACTGGCCTGTCGGGAGTCACGACCTGGTACGAATGGATGTACAAGTACCAGAACCTCAAGGGCAAGACGGTCAAGGTCGGGAATGATAACTATATTAAAGTCCCTTTGCTGATGTGTCCGTCGGACAATGTGCAGCGCAAGTCTTTCCAGAGCCAGAAGATGTATTGCAGCTACGCCTCCAATACCTATATGGGGTATTTCAACACGGATGGAAAACTCAACACGTCACCCAACACGGTGCTCCTGAAGAGCTGGCCCAAACGGGTCTCCCCCAATCGCTATCCCGCCGACACGCTCTTCATCACAGAGAAATGGACAGCGGCGTCATTCTCCCAATCCTATAGCGCATTCTGCTTCTACACGAACGCCGCCATTTCCATTGGCGCCGGCAAGGCGCATGCTGGCGGGGCCAGCCAGCTTTTCTCGGACGGGCATGTGCAGGTCAAGAACACCATCCAATGCGTTTACAGCAGTGCATTGAAGAAGAATCTGACCTCCATCTGGAACGCAACTGCGACAAGTCCTGTGATTACCGTCTCATTCAACCAGTAGCATGAGATTACCGCAGGGCATCCTTGCATTTTGGCTCATTCTGCTCCTGCCCGTCCAGAAGGGCTGGGCCGCGCTTCCTTCGGATGCGCAGACCCTGGAGGCGGAGGCGCTGGCGATAGAGGGGGCCTGGTCAGTCAAGCCGCATTTTCCGGGCTACTACGACAGCCATCCTTCTGGCGGTCATTTCCTGGCGGGAGTCTCCAAGGCCGCTGGCTCTGCCAGAGGGGAATTCAAAATTGCCGAAAAGGGTCTGCATCGCCTGTGGATTCGCTATCTGGATGTGGAGTCGCATCCGGCCTCGTTCATGGTGAAGGTCATTCAGAATGACACTCTCCTGGCGGAGAACGAATTCCACCGGACAAGCCTGCGCGCCACTGCCGAAGGACGCAAAAAATACGGCGAGGGATTCGCCCGCTTTGTCTGGCAGTCTCTGGATTTCCAGGCGGATGAAGGAAGCGTCCAGATTGAGATGACCAAGGGGAGTGTCCACAATGGCACCGTCAAGGGGTCAAGGCACCTGGACTTGTTCCTCCTGACCCGCGACCTTTCCTACGTTCCCAAAGTGCAGGATTTGCGCCCACTGTACCTGAAAGTCCGGTTTCTGGAAAGCCAGCCAGAGGCGGCGGCCATCCACGTCTTTGGCCGCCGTTCGGAGGCGCCTTACTACACGCCTCACTTGAACATCAATGCCAGGGGCATTCACGACGGCGCCACCGCTGGCCTTGCCCGACGGGACTTCATCAGGCCAGGCGAAACCTCCCCCTGGATTGAATTCCAGAGCTATCTCTCCTTCAGGGGCGCTGACCGAATTGCCTTCTACACCCTGACAAAATACCAGAAAAATGACCAGAAGCAGGCTGAATTTGAAATCCTGCTCTCCCGAACACCAGACGATTCAGGGATTTTTCGGCGCATCCTACGCCAGGGCGGGGGATGCGGGCTTCATGTCGTCTTCAATCTGGTGCAGGACAAATATCTGGAGGACATTCAGGAAAGCCGTCTGGACTTGCAGTGGGCGGAGGCCACCACAGGTGACGGTGCGCCCAAGGTTTTCCCGTTCTTCACGGGGCTTTCGCTCACCAGTTGGCTGCATCGTCCTGAAGTTCAGGAGAACGAGGTGCGAACTCTGCGGCTTCTGGGAGTCAACGGGGTTGGAGAGTCAGATGCGGATTTCGCCTACCACCGCAAAAGCGCGTACTGTTTCCACCTGACCAAGGGAAAATGCCTGTCCAGACCTGACGAGTCCGCGCTGGAAAGGCATTTTTCGTCGCTTGCCAAGGGAACCGTCAAATTTCATCATCTGAACCTGATGGATGAGCCGAATTTTCCGCTGGAGCACGTGAAATCCTGCCAGACCTGCCAGGAGGGCTTTGCCCGTTATTTGCAGGAACAGGGGATTGAGGACGTGCCAGGCGCCTCATTCGACAAAAAGGAGGCCAGGGCCTTCTACTGGACAATACGATACAAGAACCACATCGTGACCAATTTCCTCAAAACCGCCTCCCGAATTGCGGAAAAGCATCTTCCTGGCATTCCCACCACCGTGAATTTCGCCACGGAGACCGTCAGCGGGAACATGGTCAGAAAGGGGTGCGACTGGTTTGAGATTTTCTCCGAAGGCGCACTTGGCTATGGCTGGCATGAGGACTGGGTAAACAACGCGGGAACCTATCAGGTGGAGGGCTTCCAGACAGATGTGCTGCGCGCGGCCTGCCGTCCTGCCGGCATTCCGTTTGGAGTCTATGACATCATGTCCAGACGCAGCGCCTGGGAGATTGAGGCGAAGGCCTTTGCGGAAATCGGTCATGGCAATCAGGCCATCCATTTCTTCAACTACGGACCTGGCTACACGACAGCCAGCGACACCTGCAACCACCGCCCCGAAATCTACCAGGCCATCCGCGACGTCACATCGAAAACCGCGTTCGTCGAGGATTGCCTGACCACGGGGAATCCCGCGCAAGCCGATGTCGCGATGCTCTATTCCGTGACCAGCGACATCTGGGGCACGGAGACCGACCAGGTGTTCGGCAAGGAGAGGGTCTATCTGCATCTGCTGCTCCGCCACTGCAACTACAGGGTGGACATTCTTTCGGAGGATGACCTGGACACGAAACTTGACAAATACCGTGTGCTTTTTGTGGCGGATTCCCACCTTCGCCGAAAGTGTCTGCCCGCGTTGCTGGAATGGGTGAGACGAGGCGGCTGGCTCTATTTGGCCGCAGGCGCGTTGCAGGGAGACGAATATGACCTGCCATTGGAATTGGGAATGGAACGCCAGCCGTGCCAGTCCATCTCCAAAATCGGGCGTCCTGAACATGATTGGGCGAGCCTCAAGCGGGAGGGGGAATTGCAAGGCATGCCTATCGTCGGAGGCGTTCAGTATCCTTTGGCGCAAAGGCATTCAGTAGGGCGGGGCACCATCTTCGCGAGCGGAGTTTTTGCGGGCGTCAGTTATCAGGCGCATTCCGTGCGACCTGACGGCGGGGAGCACAGCGCGCGCGACTATCCGCAGGCTCATCGTGACTTCATTTCAAGACTGGCGCTGCCTGTAGCCCCACGGCTCACGACAGACCATCATCTGGTAGAGGCCAACCTCATCGAGTCGCCCAGGGGCGCCTGCATCGTTCTTGCCAACTGGAGCGGAAAGCCACGCCCTGTCACCGTCACCCTCGATGGCAAAAGGTTCGCGCTGGACAGGCTTGATGCGGGCGGATATATTAAA
>JAFRLP010000182.1 GCA_017431185.1 Victivallales bacterium
GCGGTTGGGCAGTAGTTTTGCAATTACCTCTCTAAAAAAGAAGTTTGAACCATTTGGGGCGTGTCGGCACATCAGGTGTGGACACGCCCGTTTTTTTCGATGGGGGAGGCTTTTCCCGCATTTAGCGCAAGGAACAAACGATGAAGGACCAGTTGCCGAAACATGACCATCGGGTTAAGTCGATTCTGCTCGGTTCCGAGCAGATTTCGGAAAGGGTTGAGGAGTTGGCTGCGGAAATAGCCGCCGACTATCGTGGCAAAGGCGAGCTGACGCTGGTGAGCATTATCAAAGGAGCCGTTGTCTTCACTGCGGATTTGGCGCGTGCGTTATCCCGACAAGGCATGGAGGGCATTCGCCTGGCCTTCATCCGCGCCAGCACCTACGGCAACGGCATGAAAGGAGAGGGCGAGGCCAGTCGTCAAGTTCAGATTGACACGATAGGCGCTCAGTTGGTCACCCCGAATCTGCTGTTGATCGATGATGTTCTGGATCAGGGCTTCACCCTTTCCGCCGTGAAGCGGTTCCTGAAGGAGAATCAACCAAATGTCTCGGTGAAAACCGCTGTGTTTCTGAGGAAGAAGCTGGCTCATCCATCCCCTGAGGTTCTGGAACTGCGGCAACATTTCCAGCCAGACTACGTTGGCTTTGACATTGACGACCGATGGATTGTCGGCTATGGTCTGGACGTGGATGAACTATACCGCGAATTGCCTTATGTCGCCCTGGTTGACGAGAACGCCTTCAAATAGGTGTTTCTCCTGGAACGCCGCCCTCGGTGACGAAAGGTTATGAGTATGACCATCTGGTCACTGTTTGGCTGAAAATCATTGACAGAGATAAAACATGAACATTGTCGATTTTGGAGCCGTTGCAGACGGCAAGACCGTCAACACCAAGGCAATTCAGGCCGCCATTGATGCCTGCGTGGCTGTGGGCGGTGGTGTGGTCACCGTGCCTGCTGGTGTTTTTGTCACTGGGACAATTTGGCTGAAGAGCCACGTGGAACTTCATTTGGAGATGGGGGCATTGCTGAAGGCTTCGGCGGATTTGGCGGACTACTGCACGGCGGACAGCTACGAACAGAATACCTTCAGCCAGAGGGAGCAGTGGAACGGCGCACATCTGATTGTCGCCCTCGAACAGGAGGATGTGGCGGTCACCGGCCCTGGGACAATTGACGGTCGCGGCGAATTCTTCTTTGAGGACGAGGTTCACGAGCACGAGCGACATTCCTTTGGCTGGTTCGATGGGTTCAGGATGGCACGCGACAAGCAAAATTTGCGCCCTGGGCAATTGATTGTGTTCTGCGAATGCGACAATGTGCGTGTCGCCAACCTGACTCTCCGCGATTCGCCGTGCTGGACATTGTTTCTGCACGGCTGCACTGATGTCATCGTCACTGGACTGAACATTCGCAATCCGCGTGTAAACCTCAACACCGACGGCATTGACATCGACTGCTGTGATTGTGTCACTGTCTCCGACTGCATCATTCACACGGGGGATGACGCCATCACTGTGCGCGGCAATCCGCAGAGGCTCAAGCACAAGCGTGCCTGTGAGAACATCTCCATCACCAATTGCGTGCTGGACTGCGCTGTCTGCGGTTTTCGCATTGGGGTGGGGGATGGGAGCATTCGCCACGTGGCCATTTCCAACATCACGATGAAGCGTGTCTGCACTGGCATCCTGGTTCAAGCCGCCTATACGGAACCATCGAAGGGCACTGACATTTCGGATTTGGCGATTGCCAATATACAGCTTCATTGCGCGGCATTCCCAGTGCGTATCCTGTCTGGTGCGCCCTCGTCCACCGCCACGATTCGGGATATCCATATAGATGGGTTGCATGGTCAGTGTCATGCGTCCTGCAAGTTTGTGGGCGGGGAAAAGGCAGCGCTGCGAAACATCACACTCCGCAATGTCGATTTGACTGTAGTGGCTTCCCCGGTGAAGCTGGTGGCGCCAGAGGATTATCCGCAGGAAATGTTCCTGTTCAAGAATGCCAAGGACATCACCTTGGAGAATGTCCGAATCTTCTGGGACGAGGGGGCGGAGCCGACTTGGAAATGCGCTGTTCGCCAAGAGGACTCCACTGTTGATTTTCGTCCTGGTTGCTCCATCCCCGAACCGCCGTCCGCCAGGTGATGCTTTGGGAAACGAGGGGAACCCTCCGATATTGGTCTGGCCTCGTATGGCCGCGCGGAGCGCGACCTGCCAAACCGAACCATGAAAGCAAGCACGAGTGGCGGGTTTGGCAGACTGCGCTCCGCGTGGCCAGTATCAGTTGCTGAGTAAAGGTAGCGGCGGCGTCTCGCCGCCGTCAACACAACGCAGGAAACACGGTGTGTTTCATAGGAGGCATTACTGCTGTTTGTTGTTTTTCATCAAATAGGACAAGTGTTTGTGTTGCATCTTGCTATTTCCGTGATATATTTTGAGGGATAAGATTAAAGGAGGTTTTGGATGCCAATGCGTTCTGTAGAACTTTTCACTGGGGCAGGTGGACTGGCGCTTGGACTTGAGAAGGCAGGGTTTCATCACGAGGCCATGTTTGAGTTCAATGCTCAGGCTTGCAATACAATCCAGTATAATGTCAGGCATGGTCAGCCACTTGCGCGCAACTGGAAAATACGCCAGGCAGACGTTCGTGATGTCCATTATTCAGAATTGCTGGATGACATTGAACTTGTGGCTGGAGGTCCACCGTGCCAGCCTTTTTCCATGGGGGGGAAGGCTCGTGGACGGAATGACGCCAGAGACATGTTTCCCGAAGCGGTAAGGGCGGTCAGGGAACTGTCTCCACGTTGCTTTGTGTTTGAGAATGTGAAAGGACTTCTTCGCGAGAGTTTTGCCAGTTATTTCAACTACATTGTTCTCCAACTCTCGTTTCCCACTGTGACATGTGGCGAAAATGAGGATTGGGCTGACCATCTTTCACGTCTTGAGAAGATTCAGACCAGCGGGCATCTGCCATCCCTTTCCTACCGTGTTGTCTATAGGCTTCTGAACGCGGCGGACTATGGTGTCCCGCAATATCGTCACCGTGTGTTTATCGTTGGTTTTCGTTCAGACCTCGGGCTTGAGTGGCATTTTCCCCAGAAGACCCATTGCCTTGATCGTCTCCTCTGGGAGCAATGGGTGACTGGCGAATACTGGGATATGCACAGGGTCGCGCTAAAGTCCCGCCCCAATATGCCAGAGGATGTCAAGGGCAGGGTAACGTGGCTGAAAGAGAACTACTGTCTTCTGGAACCTTCAGGAACGCGATACAGAACAGTCCGTGATGCACTCGCAGGCCTTCCTGAACCTGGTAAGGACAGTGGCGTTTTCAATCATGAGATCCGTGATGGCGGTCGCCCATATCCAGGCCATACAGGAAGTCTTCTTGACCAGCCGTCAAAAACTCTGAAGGCAGGGGCACATGGTGTCCCTGGCGGTGAGAATATGGTTGTTTTTCCTGATGGCAAGTGCAGATACTACACAGTCAGGGAGGCCGCCCGCATTCAAACATTCCCTGATGATTATGTTTTTGACAGTCCGTGGACTGAAGCCATGAGGCAGATAGGCAATGCTGTTCCGACACGTCTTGCCGAGATAGTCGGACAAACCATTCTTGCACAACTTGCATAGGTGTTTTCAATGGCGGATAATGACAGTATAACCGTTTTGCCCTCCTTCAATCCCTTGGACAAGCGTAACCTTGCGGAGAGTGTCACGGAGGCGATGTTGGCACGGCCTGTTGAACCGTTGCCGTCTTTGCCGTTTGTGGGGGCTGGAATATATGCCATCTATTACACAGGAAGTTTCCCCTTGTACCGTGAAATCGCCGTCCGCAATGCCGAAGGGGCATTTCGTCAGCCGATTTATGTGGGAAAGGCTGTTCCTGAGGGAGCAAGAAAAGGAGGGATGGGTTTTGACTCCGATCCAGGGCGGGCTTTGTGGAAACGTTTGTGCGAACATGCCAAATCAGTTGCGGACGCGCACAATCTCGACTCTGCGTCATTTTTCTGCCGTTTCTTGGCTGTTGACGATATATGGATTCCGTTGGCTGAATCGTTGCTGATAGAGCGTTTTACGCCATTGTGGAATCAGGCGCTTGATGGCTTTGGCAATCATGCTCCTGGAAAGGGCCGTTATAATCAGCAGAAGTCACCATGGGATACGCTGCATCCAGGGCGTGAATGGGCTGAAAAACTTCAGAAGAACGTCTGCGATGTCGAAGGTATTGAGGCGAAAGTCAGGGCATTTATAGCCGAGCATTACCGATAGTGCGGTTTGTTACCTTTGCACAAGGAACATATAGAGGGCGGTCCCAGCCAGGATGGAGAGCAGCGGGTTGCGGCGCCAGAGTTGAAGTCCGATGACCGTCACTCCAGCCAACAGTTCCGCCATTCCCCAGGACTTTTGCGGCAGCGGGGTTTCCTTGAAGTAGGCGCAGAAGCAATAGACGACCAGCATGGCGATGGCAGCGGGCGAGATGACCCGTCCCAGATAGATGATGATTTTCGGCGGGTGGCCGTCTTTGGCATGTCCAAAGGCCAGGAATGGAAAGGCGCGCAGCAGCAGAGAGACGCCAGCCATTGTGGCGGCCATCAGGAAAAGGTAAGTGTTTTCAGGCATTGGGCTGGCTCTCCTGTTTATCCAGAGAGTTGCGGAATAGTAGGAAAGTCCCCAGCATCAGAAGCATGGCGGGGATAATCATTTTCTCCACTGGGAAGAGTAATTTGGCGATGAGCGCGCAGAACAGTCCGATGGCCGCTGGAATTCGATTGCTCTTTTCCCTGCATTGATCGGTCAGGATGACCAGGAAGAGTGCCGTCATGGCAAAATCAATTCCCTTCGTGTTGAACGGCAGAGACTTGCCCAGAAGGGTGCCGGCGACCACTCCGGCAATCCAGTAGAGATGGTCGAGTCCCGCCACCAGCAGGCAGTAGTCCAGGCTGCTTTCACCAGAAGGAGTTTTGTTCTCGACCTCCAGCGCGTAAGTTTCGTCCGTCAATGACCAAATCAGGTAGAGTTTTTTCCAGAGAGGGATGTTTTGGAGGCGTTCCAGCAGGGAGAGACCGTACATTGCATAGCGGATGTTCAGGCAGAAGGTCAGGAAAGCCACTTGCAGGAGCGGGGTATGGTTGCGTGCCCAATCGACGCAAATGAACTGCAAAGCCCCCGAGATGGAGGTTGCGCTGGTGAGCAGCCCCCAGAACGATGGAGTGGCAAGGTGTCCTTGCCTGACAAGCAGGATGCCCGCCGCCGCCCCCATTGTGGTGTAGCCCATCAGCACTGGCAGCGAACTGGCGAAGGCGGCCTTGAAGACTTTACTGGTCATGGAACGGTTATTCCAGCATTCGACGCATTTTCGGCGTGAGAAAAATCGGATGGTGATATTGATGGGTTTCGAGCGCCGTTTGGCAAAGCGCCTGAACGCAATGCCATGCCTTCTGGTGGTCCAGGGCAACCTCTGGGAGCAAGGTCAGCACGGATTCCACGAACTGCCGTCCTGGAGATTCTTCGACGGCGCCGGTTTTCAGAAAGCGCGCCATCATGATGAGCAGGGCCTCGTGGTTGGGGGCAGGCAGAAAATTGCAGCCCATATAGTCAATGGGGACGATGGTCTGGGATTCCTCGTGCCAGAGGGTGTTCTGGAACTGCATGTCAGGGTGGTAAATCCCCTTGCGGTACAGATGCGCAAACATGGGAGGGGTCAGCGGCAGTTCTTCGATGGTCAGTAGCCGGGCGCCAGGTATGAACTCATCCACAATGCCATTGGCGCGAAAGAATCCGAAGGGAAGCGTTTTCTCAAAATACCCGAACAGACTCGGCAGTCGGAAGCCGGGGTGCGAGCCGAAGGCCTGGAGATAGTCGTGGTAACACTCCACCTCCCGCGAACCGTAGCGCTTGGAGTGGAGCAGATCAGACAGACCGTGGAATTCGTAGAGTTTGACGATGAGCCGCCCTGCCTGCATCACGATGCGCCTGCGCGTTTTTTTGAAATACCGCTCTGGGGCGGTTTGGCGGGAGACCAGAGAGGCAAGCATCTCAC
>JAFRLP010000183.1 GCA_017431185.1 Victivallales bacterium
AGAAGTACTTCGAGCAGATGAAGGACCAGATGGCCGCGGACCGGCAGAGATGCTGGTCGGAGGAGGGATGGACGGGACGCCAGCTAATCCTGTTCGTCAGCCTCATCCTCGGCTCGCAGGTCAGGCACGTGTGGCGGACAAGGCTTAAGGACAGGTTCTCCTCATCGCTTGAGATACTTGACGAGATGCGCTGCATACGCTGCATGGAGCATCCGGGCCACGCGAGAAAGATAACGCCGTTCGAGGGGGCGCAGCTTGAGCTCTGCGAGGCCTTCGGCTTTGAGCCGCCGAAAGGATGCGACAAGAGCTACACTTCCATCAGGAAACAGGAGAGGAGGCGGGGGCGTCCAAGGAAAAAGGTGGTCGAAGTGAATAACGATTAGAAAAAAAAGGAAAACTCACCTTTTGAAGAAACTCTTGACGAAATGCGCCATGAAATCCAGTTTGTCTTGCGTCATGCCGGGGAAGACGCCAAGCCAGAGGGAGCGTTCCATGAGCATGTCGGTGTTGACAAGAGGGGAGGCGACTCGGTAGTCGTGTCCGTGTTCCAGGCTCTCGAAGCAGGGATGGCGGGTGAGATTGCCGGCAAACAGGCTACGGGTCTGCACGCCATGCGATTCCAGATGGATTGCCAGGTCGTTTCGGGTGAATGGCGCATCCTCATCAATGGTGATGAGGAAACCGAACCAGGATGGGCGACTCTCGGGGTAGTGCTCCATGAAACGCAGGTGCGGCGTACCCTCCAGGGCAGTGCGCAGCCTGGCGTAATTCTCGCGGCGCCGTCGGGTAAACTCCCGCAATCTCCCCAACTGGGCGCAGCCTATGGCTGCCTGCATCTCCGTCGCCTTGAGATTGAATCCGAAATGGCTGTAAACGTACTTGTGGTCATACCCCAGGGGAAGCGCGCCGAACTGACGGGTGAAACGGCAGCCGCAGGTGTTGTCCCGTCCGGACTCGCACCAGCAATCGCGTCCCCAGTCCCGCAAGGAGAGCATGATCTTCTTCAGCAGCGGATTGCTGGTATAGACGGCGCCGCCCTCCCCCATGGTGAGATGGTGCGGAGGATAGAAACTGGAGGTGCCGATATCCCCCCATGCACCAGTCGGACGACCGTCGTACAGGGAGCCCAGAGCATCGCAATTGTCCTCGACCAGCCACAAGCCGTGACGTTCGCAGAACGCCTTGACCGCGTGGATATGGAAGGGGTTGCCCAGCGTGTGCGCCAGCATCACCGCCTTGGTGCGTGGCGAACAGGCCTGCTCCAGCAGCGAGGGGGCGACATTGGCGGTGTCCGCCTCCACATCCACAAAGACCGGCACGGCTCCATATTGGACGATGGGGGCGGCCGTGGTGGGAAAGCCGGCGGCCAGTGATGACCTCGTCCCCGCGGCGGATTCGCCGTTCGCCCAGCAGAGGGGAGGTCAAGGCGTGGAAAGCCAGCAGATTGGCGGAGGAGCCTGAATTGACCAGCAGGGCGCACGACACGCCCAGGAGACCCGCCAGTTTTTCCTCAAAGGCACGGGAGTACCTGCCGTATGTGAGCCAGAACTCCAGGGAGGCATCGACCAGATTGCCCAGTTCCTCCTCGCCAAAGACACGTCCACCGTAGGAAATGCGCGACTTTCCCGGTATAAAATCATCTTCACGCGCATGCACCTGGCGGTAGTATTCAGCCGTCAGGTGGAGGATTTGCTGTTTGAGTTCTTCGCTAGTCATCTGCACCACCCCAAGCCCGCCGCTTCCGCATCCTGGCAATATTGAGCCAAATCCCCTCGGGAATCCGCGACATCCTCATGGCACAACCGATACCACTGCACGGTACGGCGAACCGCCTCCTGGGTGGACCAGACAGAATGCCAGCCCAACCTGTCGCGTGCCAGGGAACTGTCCAAAGTCAGCCGCGGAGCCTCCACCAGAGCCGTTTGCCGCTGTTCGGCGATGGCAAACCTCACCTCCGGCCAGGTTCGCCTCGACAGCTGAGCCACATCCTGCACCGTGTATGTCCCGACTTCGGCGGGACCGAAATTCCAGGCGCAGTCAAACCCCTCTTCGCGGGAAATCAGCTTTTCACCGCGGGCAAGATAGCCAGACAGGGGCTCCAGCACATATTGATGTACGAGTCCGAATAGAGGGGCTTCTCGGAAAAACGGACAACGTGGTCGTCGGCATCCAGCGTCATTTCGCCAAAGCGCGCCGGAGGATGCACGGCCGAGACTGTCAGCAGTTTGTCGGCGGCCAGGTGTGACTGCCAAAGGGCAGACATGTCAATGTCAGCCACACCATCTCCGTATGTCAGGAAGAAGTCTGGTCGTCTGGCCTCAAATACCGCGCAGCGCGCGCCACGCGCGTGGCAGTTTTGGAGTCGAGGCCAGTCTGCGCCAAGGTGACTCTCCAATCCGCCTCCTTCACCTCCTTATGAAATTGGATTTCGGGGTCATGGCCCAGTTTGATGGTCGCATCGGCGATGCGCAGGTGGAAAATTCATGAAGAAATCGATGAATGACTCCTGCTTGTATCCCAGACAGAGAATGAACCGCCTCACGCCAAAGGCCGCATAGCACTTCATGATATGCCAAAGGACGGGCAGTTCGCCCACGGGAACCATCGGCTTGGGCAACACCTCCGTGACGTCACGCAGCCTCGTGCCACGCCCGCCACAAAGTATCATCACGGGGATATCCGCTGGCAGTTGTCCGCAACACTTCCTTCTCATCAACTCCTTTGTCCCTTGGAAACATGGACACATTTTTTGCGTCGTTCAATCTTTCAAACTACAGCCCCCCCGCCTCTTTCCAAACGCGCATGAAATCGTCGTAGTTGCGTTTGAGGAGTGCGGGAGTGTCCAGGCCATACGGGCACTTGCTCTTGCACCGGTTGCAATGCAGACAGTCCAGCACCTTCTGCTCCTTATCGTAGAACTCCTTCGTCAGATACACGGAGTGCGGAGCGCGGCTCAGCATCAGCGTCATACGCGCCAGATTGTTGATCTCAATGCCTGCGGGACAGGGCAGGCAATACCCGCAGCCTCGGCAAAATTCCCCCGCCAGTTCCTGGCGGTCGTGCTCGATGCGGGCCTGACGCTCCGGGGTCAGTTCTGGCGTCTCACGCTGGCATTCGAGGAATTCATCCAGTTCGTTTTCCCTCTGAATTCCCCAGATTGGCTCAATCAGCGGCTGCTGCGCCATCCAGGCGTATGCGGTACGGGCGTCTGAGATAAGCCCTCCCGAGAGGGCCTTCATCGCAATGACACCCATATCCGCCTGACGGCACAGTTCCACCAATTCGAGTTCCTGGTCGGTGGAAAGATAGGAGAGGGGGAACTGCAAGGTCTCGTAGAGTCCCGAGGCAATGGCCTCCCTGGCCAGCGCAATGCGGTGATTGGTGATGCCGACATGGAGGATTTTGCCTTGCCTCATCGCCTCCAGAGCAGCCTCATACACCCCGCTGCCATCCCCAGGCTTGGGAACAAAGGGCGGGTTGTGGAACTGGTAGATCTCCACATGGTCGGTTCGCAGGTTGCGCAGGCTGGTCTCCAAATCCTTCCAGAAGTCCGCCGCCTTCAGAGCGGCGGTCTTGGTGCTGATGACAATCTTGTCCCTGACCTGCTGAAAGGCAGCGCCGAGTTTGGACTCGCTGTCGGTATAGAAGCGCGCTGTGTCATAGTAGTCAATGCCGTTATCAAAGGCACGGCGCAACAGACGGGTAGCGTCCGACTCCGTGATACGCTGAATCGGCAAGGCTCCAAAACCATTTTTGTTGACCACATATCCGGCCTTTCCCAAGCGAACCTGCAACATACGCACTCCTTTGACGTTCCAACTATCAGGTCAAATACCAGCTTTTGCCACCTTCGCCACGTTTGCGACGGCTATCGTCACGGCCGCCCTTCTGCTCATCCCTGTCACGGCCACCGAAGCGCGGAGCGTCATCCCTGTGGTATTTGGAATGGGCGGGCTTCCCCAGGCCATCACGGAAGGAGCCCCAATTGGCACGTTGCTCCCCGTCGCGGTCGAAACTACGCTTGTACGGGCGCTCCCCGTCGCGGTCGAAACTCCGCTTGTACGGGCGTTCCCCGTCTCGGTCGAAACTCCGCTTGTACGGGCGCTCCCCGTCTCGGTCGAAACTCCGCTTGTACGGGCGGTCGTCGTCACGACGGAACGACCTGGGCCTATGGCTGAAGCCCTCATCCTCAGATGACCTGCGGTTATCCTCGTGAGCATCGGAAGCCACCGTCCTCTCCTCATCATCCCAGACGGGAGGACGCGGGGGGACTGCCGCATCCGCCAC
>JAFRLP010000184.1 GCA_017431185.1 Victivallales bacterium
CACCTTCTACGCTTTCTTACCCGCGCCTTGCGGCGCGGGCACACAACAGACTCCGCCGCCAGCAGCCCCCGCTCCTTCTTTTCTCTCGGCAGAGAGAAGCCAGGGACTTTCTGTTGTGTGGCGCGGGCGCAAGCCCAAGCATACCTACCCGCTCCTTCTTTTCTCTCGGCAGAGAGAAGCCAGGGACTTTCTGTTGTGTGGCGCGGGCGCAAGCCCGCGCAACTAGCGGTGCCCGCCGCTCGCGCCAAGGCGTGGGAGTGCCGTGGAATCCCTGACCACGAGGTGGGTGGGCAGGACTTTGCGGGGCAAGGGAGTGGTTCCGCAACTGGAAATGTATTCGGCTATTGCCTTGGCCGCAAGGAATCCAGCCTCGATGCTTGGATGCGCGACAGTGGTCAGTTCCGGGGTGACGAATTTGCAGAACGGATGGTCGTCGAACCCCGCTATCGAAAGCTGTTCGGGAATGCGCAAGCCTAGTTTAAGTGCCTCGTGCATGACGGCGATGGCGAGGTCATCGTTGACTCCGACAATCGCCGTGACGTCGGGCGCCTGCTGCCGCTGGATGCCGAACATGATTCGGGCGACGTCCGAGAGGCTTCCCCGTACAATCTCATCGTAGGTCACAACCCATTTTTCGAGAGGCTTCACGCCATTGCGAAGCAAGGTGTCGCGGTAGCCGTTGAGACGCTGGACGTGGTTGAGGTCTCTTGACCAGCGCATGAAGAACGCTATCTTCCTGTGCCCCAGGGAGAGCAGATGCTCGGTCAATTTGACGGAACCAGCGTAGGAATCGTTGTCGATGAAACCGATTTCAGGCAACTCCGAACGGTCGTCGATTTCCATGACGGGCAGTCCGCTGGCGGATAACCCTTCCAGGTGACTGGCAAAGTGACTTGGCTGAATGAGGATGACGCCCGAGCACTGCTGCTCCCTCACGGTCTCCAGGATTGACGGCGCGTCTTCCGTCGGATTGGCGACAATCGTGTTTACTCTATACGGGTGCTTGGCAAAGTAATTGTATATTCCAGTCAAAATCTGGCTCTGGTAATTCGAAATGCCTCTTTCCCCCGAAATGACCGTGGCGATGATGGGCTGGTGCTGCTGTGGATAGTTGAGGCGGAAATTGTATTTCTTCGCCAGGTTCATCACGGCGCAGCGCGTTGCTTCCCCGACGCCAGTGCGGTTGTTGAGGACACGTGATACGGTTGCGGCTGATATGCCAAGTTCCGCCGCAATCGTGAATATGCTGACTTTTCCGGCCTTGCGTGCCATTGCTGTCGTGAAGTGGAAACTTACGAGGCAATTGCAAAACTCTCATTCCAACCGCCTTCATGGCGCGGCGAGATGGCCTCATCGCTCAAACTCAACGTGGTCGCCACGCTTCGTCTTCGCTCTTCGCCCTCGCTTGCGGCATTTTGGCGGTTGGACGGCATTTTTGCAATTGCCTCTTCCTTCAGAAGTGCGGGGCCACCTCCATTCCCAAGGGGGCGGCGGCGCAGACGCCATCGCAGAGAACGTTTTCCAGGCTGACCGTTCCAGAGCCGTCGCATTCCAGGAGATTCGCCCCCTGCAGCCCCGTCACAGAGACATCCTCCAGACGGCAACTGCGGAAGTTCCGAAGACGCAGGAACGGCGTATTCCGTCCCTCTGCAAATGCGACCTTGCAGTGTCGGAAGGCCAGCGCCAACGCAGGAGTCTCATTGGAGTCTCCCCAGCAGCATTCCCGCATGTCCGTGACGGTGCATTGCTCGAAGCGGACATCCTCCAAGGGGGCTCCCGTCTGCCAGGCATGGCCGCTGACCACCAGGCTGCACAGCCAGTCCACATTGTCCATGGTGCAGTTGCGAATCGTCCAGTCGCCGGAGACAATCGGCTTGTCGCGCCTCACGGAGAAATAGGTGAAGGCGCAAAGCATATTGGTCCGTTTGGAAATCCGATGGATGTATTTTCCCGGACCGTAGAATCGGCAGTTCTCCACCAGCAGCCCCCGCCCGCCGAATCGGAATGCGGAGCAGGAACTGTTCAACGTGGTGTTCAGTACCTTCATATTCGTGTTGTCGAATCCCGCGATGCTGTCGTCTCCCGTGTGGAAACTGCAACGGTCAATGACCACATCCGTGCATCCGCGCAGATGGCAGCCGTCATGCCCCGCCTCCACGGAAACACTCTCCCATCGGACAGCAGAGGTCTTTTCCACACAATGCGCCCAGTTGGCGGAATTGCGGATGACATATCCCTTCAGAAGGAGATTTCGGCAATTGAGGAAATAGGTGGCGTGCGGCCCCCGGAAGCCCTCCTCGCCGCCAGGATTCCTGCAATCCCGCCCGTCAATGACGCCAGGCCCCTCGATGCACACATTTTCCAGGCCGACGCCGCGCAGAAAAGAGGTGCGGTGCTTGAACCCCTTCCATACCCCGTCATCGTCTGGCACGAGGGAGTAGTCCCGCCAGTCCAGGGAGCCGGCCAGCACGGCGCCTTCCTCCAGTTTTAGCGTCATGTTGCTGACGAGATTGAGTCGCCCTGAGACGAAAGTGCCTGGCGGCACCACCACCGTCCCTCCTGCATCGGCGCATTGGTCGATTGCCGCCTGGATGGCGGAGGTCTGCAACGTCCCGTCTGGAACGGCGCCGAAATCCCTGATGTTGAAAACCTTCATTGGATGCTTTGTCTTGCTTACCGATTCGCGGACTAAGGTGGCTGCCTGTGTTTCGCGCGTTGTGTTGACGGCGGCGTGGATGCCGCCGCTACACTATTCACTTGACCTGCTCGATTTCCTTGAGGAATTTCTCGAACGCGGCGCGGGATGCCTCGCGGTACCCTTCGCCGAGTTCAGGGACGGATGGCCCCTTGGCGACAATGTGGTTGGCGTAGGAGTCATGCGAGACGAGTTCGCCCGCCATGATGTCGTCCTCCGTGATGCGTGAGACAAGAATCTCCTTGAAGGAGGCGCGTCCATGATCATGGATGATGAAGATTTCCCCGCGGTCGCCAAACACCGCGTCGGGGTAGGAGGTCTGCCTTGGGTCGAGCATCATGGTGTGCTTCCACGTATGCGCATCGTCCTCCGAAAGATAGACTTTCAGATTGACGCGCGCCTCCTTGTGCTCGTTGTTGATGAGCAGAACCCGACCGGATGGGAGACGGCTGATGAATGGGCGCGTATGGGGATGCTCGATGGCCGTCTGCACGGCATCCGACCAGGTTTCCCCGCCATCCTTTGAGACGCTTTCCACGAGGTAGCCCTTCAGGGCGCGTGCAATCATCAGCAGGGAGCCATCCGTCCGTTCCAGGTACATCTGCTCGTCAAAAAGCGTCGGGAATTTCCTGCATCCGTACCTGGGTTCGAAGGTCTTGCCGTGGTCACGCGACAGGAGGAACTGGTATCGATCCTGGCAGAGATTGTAGGCGGGCAGGAGCCAGTTCCCGTTCTTCAGGAAAGTGGGGCGGTTGCGCATGAAGCCGTCCCCGATGTAGATTGGCTCGGAGAAGCGAGGCGCGTCGTCATCCGCATTGTCGCAGGTCATCGCCCAGCATTCAAAATGCTTTGGCTTGTCCTTGGGAATGCTCCAATTGCGGAGATGCCAGCAAAGCCAGAAACGGCCAGAAGGGTCGGTGAAGCACTGCATGTCCAGCAATTGTGTACGGGTCTCAGGATTGCCGACGGCGACCATGAGTTCCTTCCAATGGAGTCCCTGGTCGTCGCTGACGGCGACAATGGAGAACGCTTCGAGGGAAGGCTCCATGGCGCCGCCGGAATACCACGTCGCGAAAAGGCGTCCTCCGATGGTGCGTCCTATGGAGGGCGCGGCGTAGAACATGTGGTTTCGGCGATAGAAGCGGGGGTGAAGTTCTTCCCGCATCAGATATGCTTCAGGGAGGATGGGCCTGCACCGAAACGGCGAATCGCACAATTCGTCAATGGGCGCGAAAGAGGCCCTGCATGGTGGAGACTGCATCATGTTCGTCAACTATTTGTTCCATGGTTGAAACAGTTCTCGGTGTAGTGCCGATGGAATCCATACTATACACCGAAAAATCAGTATTTCATCTTTCCTGGCTTCAGAAAGACCAGTTGGTCGAGCCAGACCGCATCCTGCTGAACGGAGTCGGGATTGTAGGCTGGGCCAGTGAACTTTGCCGAGAACCAGACCTCCCAGGTGTTCTCCTCGGCTCCGCCATTCGGTTGGTAAAGGTCCTTCGGATGGAACTGCACCGCGCCGTTGAAGCCCTGAAAAAAGGAGTCCTGCGTAATCTGCACCGCCTTCGGCATGCGGAACCAGTGGTAGTTCTCGAAATTGTCCTCTATTCCCCGAATGGGCATTGTCGAGTCTCCCGTTGCCCCGCTGACGGAGAACTGCATGTCCGAGAAGCCATGCCTGCAATTTTCTCCGCCGAAAGTGCGCAGAGCCTTGCCCGTCGGCGATTCCCTGTCCGCCACCACCGCGGAACCACATTCACGGATGGGACGCGCCACACGGAAATCGTAGAAGCGGATGGAGTCATCCGGCACCGACGCGAACTCCGGCGGCTTAATGGACGGCTTGTCCAGCGAGGACAGCATTTCGTCGTCCTCCGTGCTGACGCCTGGCGCTCCTGGGCGCACCAAAGCCACCATGTCCGCCCAGACGGCATTCTCCTTTGTGGAACCCGGCACATACGCCGGCCCAGTGAACTTGGCGGAGAACCAGGCCTCCCAGACATTGTTGTCCGCAATGCCGTCCGTCAGGAGATAGAAGGAATCTGTCACGAACTGAATAGCCCAGGCGTGTCCCCAGAAATAGGAACTGGACTGGAGGTCGATCTTTCCCTTGAGTTTATACCAGTGGTATTTCTCATCCTGGTGTACCTTCCCCAGAACCGTGCTTATTTCCCACTGCGTGCCAGGATGGATATCTCGCGGTGTGCCGATATTCCCCAGGGCGAATTTCAGATTCGGCACCTTGATGGTCGGCGTGGCCTGAATCATCTTGCCGACTCCGTGGTCGTTCTCCGTCCCCTTAGAGCCGAGGGAAAGGATTGCCTTGCCGGTGATGGAATCAGGGTCATCCACCAGGGAGGAGTGAATGTGCTTGTAAGGCTTGGCCTGCGGATAGGCCACCAGTCGGATATTCTCGTCCGCCACGCCCGCGAATTTCTTCGGACGGGGAATCACTATCTTGTGTTTGTCGAATTTGTCATGGAACCGCTTCCAGAAACGCTCTGGCTTTGACGGGCGAATCCTCTCGATGTGCTGCTTCGCATAACCCTCGCACTCCGCCACCAGCGCCTCCCGCTGGATGCCTGCGGTCAGGAAGGTCGGCATGAACGACGCCTGGCGGGCCAGCACGCACCAGATGAGCGTGAAAAGTTCGTCCTCGACATGCCGCCGTTCCACGCTTCCCGCTGAAAGCCCTGCTGCCGCGTCCTTCAGCGCATGGTAGCACGAGAGCGCGTAGGCTGGGGTGAAGTACTTCCAGTTCCCCGCATTGTGGATGGTCTGCCTGGTCGGCTGCTCCTTCACTCCCTGCCGCATCTCCTGGAGAAGGCGCTTCATCACGGGGGCTGCCGAGCCGTAATAGGCGGGGAGGAAGGCGTCCACCAGCGCCTCGACGTCCTCGTTCACGTCCAGCATCAGATGCGAAGCGACAAAATACACCAGGTCGTAGAATGGCTGAGGATTGACCATGTCACGCTCGTATTCCACGAACATCCCGCGCCCGCCAAGTCCTTGAAAGATGCGCAGGTCGGTCTGGAGGGTGTCGAGCACCGTCTCCCAGCGGGGCGGGTCGAAGAAGCCGTTATGGATGTTCCAGTAGTCATAGAAGATGAACTGCTTTCCGACAGTCGCCCACTTCTTCGCGGATGCCAGATTATGCGCATTGAGGGGATGCGTGAGCGGGCGGAAGGCGTCGGCAGTCCCGAATTCGTCGCAGACATTCAGCAGCACGTTCTTCGCGGGCTTGGTGATTTTCGGCGGAATCCGCGTCGCGGAATAGGCGAAAGTGCGGATGATGATTTCAGGGTACTCCTTCGCTATCTCCGTGGCGACATGGTTGATGTAGCGGAAGAGCAGTCCGGCCTCCGAACCCTCCTCCTTTGAGATAGCCGTGCAGTCAGGGCATTTGCAGATGTAGGGCGAGTTGTCCAGAATGGAGATGTCGTAAACCATTGGCCAATCCTCCTTCGCGCGTTCTTTGCGGTCTTTCTGGATATAGCCTCGCAGACTTTCCAGCGTGATGTTCCAGACCTCGCGGTTGGACATGCAGAGGCTTCCTTCCGCAAAACCCTTCGGCTCAAAACGCTTCCCCTGCGCATTCATCGAAAAGTATTCGGGATGCTCCTGGAAATATTTTTTCGGCGACACATAGAGCGTGAGCGTATGCTGGAATGGCAAGGTAGAGATGTTGAAGATATCGCCATAATAGTAATAGTACGGCTTTTGGAGTCCCGACTGCAAGCCGTTCGTGCCGCTGCGCAACGCAAACAGCCGATACTGCTCATGCAGGTCTTTGGGCATTCCGTTCAGAATCGCGGGGCCGATGAAGTCGTTGTAAATCAGTCTGCCGTCAAAGGAGGGCTTCCCCTGGATGTCCAGCGACTCCACTGTCAGCGTCGGATGTTGCGGGAGGGAATAGGTCTCCATCGCCATCGCGTAGCAGCCCAGCCGATTCAGAAGACGCCAAACGCCGTAGAAGGTCCCAACTGGACGCCCGCCCGTGATGACCAACGAGTTGCCAACGCTCCGCACCACCCACTCCTCCTTGCCCAACTTTGCGCAGTCGATTCCCTGCTCGCCCGCGAACTTTGTCCATCCCAGGTAGATGGCTGGCTCCCCTGCCTGCAACTGCGCTTCCCGGATGCTTTCGATGGACGCGCCAGTCATGCGCTTCAGAAACTCCTGCAAGTCAGCCAGCGCCATTTTCTCCAGGCGGGCGGGTTCCTCCGAGACGGCGATTTTGAGTTGGGCACGCCCGTTTCGCACCACCTCGACTGCGGAAAACGCCTCCGTCGCCAGACAGAGAAACGCCAGGAGGAAAATCATCATACGTGTCTGCATCATTTTTGCCCTTTCCGTGTCAGTCCCATTTGCGATTGTTGGCGAGATATTTCGCATTGAAATTGTCAAGGCCAAAGTTCCAGGGCTTGAGGTTCTCGACATGGCCGTCCCAGAAGAGCCAGTTGGAACTGGTGCGATGATTCGCGTCCGGGTCGCCGGCCTTCCAGCCCCTGGCTTCAGCCCTTATGCTCGACAGCACTTTGCAGTATCCATTCGTCGAGCGCCGTCCTGTTCGGCAATCGAAGATGGTGGTCACCATGGACGGCCCCTTGTGGGCAGTCGTGTTATTGACGTTGTTATTCCAGTTGCCGGCCAACTGTCCAAAGGTCTTGTCCCAGATATTGTCAGTTTGATAGGCGAACTTCGGTTCCCAGACTAATCCGGAGAAACTCAAGTCGGCTCCTCGCACTAGCCCAAGGGAACATTGATTGCAGGCATACGAAAGAGTGGGCTGGTCATCGACGTCCGCCTTGTATGTGTTCGAGGGACAAGTGAGATGCTTGACGGCACCTTTCGGGGTTTTTCTCCAGAAAGGTATGGCGCTCTGATCCAGCGTCCCGTAGAGCAGCATATTCCACGAGAAATACCTGTTGGCGTTAGTCCCGATCTCTATTCTTCCGTAGGGATACTGTCCGTAGTCCCCTTCGTAGATGGCCATGTCCAACCCAATCTGCCGAAGATTGCTGGTGCAGGTGATGAGACGCGCCTTCTCACGCGCCTTCGACAAGGCCGGCAAAAGCATTGCGGCGAGTATGGCGATTATGGCTATGACGACAAGCAACTCAATCAAGGTGAAACTCTTTGCGTGGGGAGAGTGTTTCATTTGGCGTCTCCTTGTTGTTGGGAAAAGTGCATTTCAAAGACAAATCTGTTTTAGCCCTGTAATTTCAGGCGACATCTATGGTATCTCTCGAAGTCGTAGGGTGCATTGCCAAGCAAGGCGTGATTGTGGAACGTGCTCTGGCCGTCGTCCCACTCCAGGAGCAGGAACTGCATCGCCTCCGCCCTGTGGCGAAACCACTTCAGTTCACAGACGCTGTTCGCATTGACATTGTAGTTGTCGGCGGCGAGGAGTTCGCCGCTTTCCGCATCCGTGACACGCCAGGCGCCGGACGCAGGCGTCGGACGGTCATTGACCATGAAAGGCATTGCGCGCCAACTCGTTGGCTCGGGCAGGATCATGCAGAGAGGCTGCTGTGCGCGTCTCACGTAGTCAAAGGCAAGCTTCTTCTCGAAATAGTAGTCCAGGAGCGCCTCGGAGCACATTGGCCAGCCGTCAAGGAGGTTCCAAAGCATGAGCCCGCCGCAGCGGTCTCGGTTCACCCGAAACGACTCGACAAACGTTTTCATCGCCTCGGCATGGGCGCTCTGCGACTGTTCGATGAAGGTCGGAAAATCCTCCGAGGCCTTTCCGAAAGTCCGGTTGACGATTTTCCACAGCAGCGGTGCGCGGAACGAAAACGCAGGATGCCTGTCATTGAACGGCGCGGAGGAGTGCAGATGCCAGGTATCCCCCGACGCTTTGACCGCCTGGGTGTTCAGTTCCGCTTCGGGCAGGTATTTCCTCAACGACTCCAGGCAGTTGAGTCCTGGGTAGCCGACTTCGCTGGCGAACGCGCAATGGAACGCATCGTGGTAGAAATCCGATTTCCAGTCATAGCGGTCTCCCCATGGATGCTGTTCGGGAGGCTTGCATTGGCCTTTGCTTGACCAAACCTCGTCACTGATGAACGGGGAACTTGCGATGTAGGCGCAATCAG
>JAFRLP010000185.1 GCA_017431185.1 Victivallales bacterium
AACAGCGTGATGTAGGCCTGGGGATCCTTCGTCGGATCCGGGTCTTTCAGATGTTCCGGATTAATCCCCGTCAAAGCCACTACATAGGATTCCTGTCCGGTGACAATGATGGAAGACACTGGAGCCTTCTCTGTGACTGTGAAGACCTTCACAAGAATCTCCTGGGGAATAGAGTAATTGTAGCCTTCGACATTCGTGAACGACTCCAGTTTTGCCAACGGATAATTCTTCGACTGCGACTCGAAGAGTTCTGCAACGGAAGGCGCCTGCTCATTTTTCTCCACCTCCGTCCACCACAGGTCAGCCATCGCGGCGGCAAATTTGGCCGCGTCTTCCTCCGAAAGTTTTTTGGATGCCTCGGCAATCAACTCCTCACGGAGTTCGCCCTTGACCTCTTCAAAAGAACGGCTTTCCTGACGTTCCAGGACCTTGACAATGTAGCTGCCGTCCGCATCCTGGATCACTTCACCCACCTGCCCGGCAGGCTGGTTGGTGACTGCGGCACGGATGGCCGCCGGCAGGCTGTCCAGGTCACGCAGGGAACGGTCTTCCAGCCCCAGCGGGTCTTCGTTGTATTCCTTGGCCACGGTGAGGAAATCCGCACCGTCCTTGAGCTTCTGCTGGATTTCCGCCAGACGCGCCTCCGTGGCAGTAAGCGCATCGCCCTCCAGACCGGCAGTTTTGACAAAAATGCGCGCCAGACGCACCTTGACCTTTTGGTAGACATCCTTCCGCGCATTGTATGCCTCTTGAAGCTCCGCTTCGGAGAACTCTGGAACCATTGACCGATAGGCATTCGGCACAAATGCCAATTGCACAAAATCGCGGGTCTGCGGAACAAAGAATTTCAGGATGAGTTGTGAATCCACAGCAGATTCCAACGCCATGGCCTGCTGCTGTTTGGTGGCTGCATCAAGGCTGGTGTCGGCTTCAAGGGCCTTGATTTTGACGGAGAAATCCTCGTATGGCGCCTTGATTTCGCGTTGGAAGAACTCCAAGGCCTTCTCGCGCAGGAGAATATCCCGGATATATTTCCGAAGAATGTCTGTGGATGCATTTTCAGCGAGAGTCGGCAGTTCCGATGGCATCGGAGTGTCATTTTTCTCTGTCACGTATGCGACAGCGACATAATTGCTCCCGGCAACCCAGTCAGTAGTCTCGCCGACATTGTCCTGTCCACGGATTTTGTCCGCCAAGTTAGGTTGCATGCCCGGCAGACCATTGATGGTATTTTCCGTTGAAACCACGCAAGGAGTCACACGAGCGCCGACTAGACCGGCCTCTCGCTGAAAACGCGCCTGGCGTTCAAGCGCATCCTCTCCTTCCACCATGCCTTTGAATTTGGCAACAAGGTCTGCTGCCATCCGGCGCGCCTCGCTGCGGACTTTCTCATCCGTCAAAATACCAGCAATCTCCGAAGAGACCTCTGCAAGTTGCTTCCCGGGGAACAAGCGTTCGCCATTGGTGTTGAAGTAGTTCTGAATCTCTTCTTCGGCAGGGGTAACCCGTGCGGCAAAACCGCTGTCTGATTTTACCCGTTCCTTCAGCACATCATACTCAAAAACAGCCACCAGCGCATTCTTCGTCGCGGGCAAGTTGATCTCAGACCTGCGATTCGCAAAGAAGTCCTGGATTTCCGCTTCGGGCGGCTCCGCGTCCGAACTTTTCACGGGAATCAATGTGCTCTTCAGAGTGTATTTGGCTAGCACCGCATCGAGTTCCTCGTCTGTAACCGTGACAACGGAGGTCACTTGATCCTGTAGGCGTTTGATGATGATGTTGTCCCGTACCACCTGGTCGAAGTCAGATGCAAGCAAGCCTTGGTTCTTGACAAAGTCAAGGGCGTTCTTGAAGGTCTCGGGCGAAAACTTGCCATCGACAAAGAACGCCTGGTTGGAAGCGATGGCATCGCGCACCTCCTCATCCGACACATTATCCAATCCCAGGTCCTTGGCCGCATGAAGGAAACGCATCCGCACCAGCGTTTCATTAAGCAAGATGTCATTATTCAGCCCCAGGTCGCGGCCGAAGAACTGCGGATACTGCAGCCAGAAGCTGACAATGGTCTTCTGCATTTCAATCTTCATGTCATCGACATTCAGCTTTTTCCCATACATCTCGCCCAAGTCGGTCACCCGTGCATTGCCACCCCGGAAGACATCACCTGGAGTCACAAAGATGACAAAGGTCGCGATGATGACAATCAACAGCACCAGATAGGTGATTTTGCTGTGCTTTTCAAAGAAGCGGTTGAAACGGGAGATGAACATGACTATGTCCTTGGATGGGTTGGATGTATTGATCGGAAAAGGTTATCGAAGGCAGTCAATGGCGTTACGGTAGTCGCCTTTGGCACGGAAAACACTGGAACCGGCTACCAGGACATTGGCGCCGCAGGAGCGGACCAGCGACGCGGTGTCCTCGGCTATGCCGCCATCTACTTCCAGGCGGATGTCCCGTCCGGCTTGGTCGATGAACTGACGGAATTTCAAGATGCGAGAGAGCTGTTCGCCGTGGAAGGACTGCCCCCCGAAGCCAGGCTCAACCGTCATGACCAGAAGCATGTCCAACTTCGGCAGGAACGGCAGGACGGCGTCAATCGGCGTGGCCGGCCGCAACGAGAGTCCGGCGGTACATCCTTGTGCATGGATGAGGTCGATAAGTTCATCCACGTCATCCCATACCTCGACATGGAAGGTGATGTGATCAGCACCGGCGGCCACAAAGCGCGGGATGTATTTGCGCGGGTCAGTGATCATCAAGTGCACGTCGAAAACCTGGTCGGAGAGCCCCCTTACCGACTTGACCACATCCATGCCGAAGGAAATGTTCGGCACGAAATGTCCGTCCATGACATCCAGATGAAGCACCTCGGCCCCGGCGGAGGCAACCGCCTGGACCTCGTCGCCAAAATGCGTCCAGTCGCAGGCCAAAACGGACGGTGCAACCAACACACGGTCAGCAGGATAGTCAAAAAGACGATGACGATTGGACAGCTTTTCGCTCATGCGATTGTTCTCCACCCCGGTAAAACGCAGAAAAGACGGACACGCGAAAGGCATGACCGTCTTTTCCCCAGCCCGGAGCTATCAGGTGCTGACTAAGTTATTCAAAGGCAAAAAACTTATGCCTTGACAACCTTGCCGGAACGCAGGCAAGCGGTACACACCGTGAGACGCTTGACGCCGCCATTCACCACGGCGCGGACGCTCTTCAGATTCGGCTTGAATTCACGCTTGGTGACCTTCACCACGTGCATGCCGATACCGCCCTTCTTCTTGGCCAGACCACGGCGGGTGATGTGACCACCAAAAGCCTTGTGCTTGCCGCAGATTTCGCAGACTTGACCCATGGATACTACCTCGATTTTGCTAAGTTGTCTAGAATGAAGAAATTGTAATAAAGAAGAGCCTTGTGAAAAAAGACTCTCTTAACATTATAGGGAATGGTGGGATGGACGGGATTCGAACCCGTGACCACTGCATTAAAAGTGCAATGCTCTACCGACTGAGCTACCATCCCCCAATGCAGGCGTAGCGCATAATTTACACCCTTTTGGCTGATTCGCAAGCCACCTAAAGGAAATTGGTTCCTTTCCACGCTGTTTTCGGCCATTTTTTACCCAGAGAAAGCCAATGCCGGAGAAAGAGAAGACCTGCCAGCCACTGACGTCCGAGGGGAATCAATCCCGCTATGCCATTCTCGTGCGTGCAGAATTGGCCAGCCACTGATGTCCGAGGGAAATCAATCCCGCGAGTCTGAGCAACGGACAGGGCATAGTCTTTGCGGCAACCTGCCCAAGGGCACTGGCAGCTTCAAAACAAAGGAATCAAGATGGCTTACTTGCATACCCTTATCCTATTGGGGATACACCCGCCACCCCCGTCCACCGCCCCAATCATACAATCCGGGCGGCAGGCGTCTAGGTCAAGTTGCCATGGATGGATTCCACGGGAATCTAGTTTTTCCCATGTTTTTTGTAGATCCTTCCGGATTCTCATATTGCCGTGACGGTCAGTACCAATCTACCGGCCACTCTAACCAAGTTAGCCGCATCAGTACCCCGAGGCTAGCCAGGAATGCTAGTAAACTGCAAGTATTTTACGCGAAAACAACGAGTCGTTTTTATGCATTATAGTACAATATCATGGATA
>JAFRLP010000017.1 GCA_017431185.1 Victivallales bacterium
GTTGTCTTTAGGCTCCAGGATGGCGTGGCACGGGCAAAACTCGACGGCTTCCTACGCCCTGTTGGTCAATTCACGGAAGCCAGCGTTCCTTCCTCCCAGCCATCAATGCGACCCTTGGAAGAGTTGAAGTTAACACCGATTAGTCGGATTGGTATTCCGCAGTTCTGGAACTTTTCGTAGTAGCGGCGGTCTAGAATCTGGCCGACGGCCTCGTCGGCGCCCCTGTCCAGCTTGAACTCGAAGATGAACACCGTCTTCGCCGTGCGGACGTAGGCGTCGATGCGCCCCACGTTTGTGTGGGACTCCGCCTCGATGATAATGCCAAGCAGCTCGAAGACGATGAAGAATATGGTCTGGTAGTACTTTTCGTTCGGAATGTGCAGGTCGTATATGATGCGGGCGAGGAAGGCCTGGAAGACGTTCATGAAGCCCTCCAGGTCGTCTTTGCCGATGCTCTCGTAGAACTCCTCGATGACGGAGCCTGACAATCCCTTGTGCAGACCGCCGTAGAATTCCAGAAGACGCCCCATGAAGGTCTGCTTGACCTCCCTGTCGGGGAAGCCAAGGCGGTATCGCGTTCCCGTGCCGCCCTGGCGGACGTCGCTGATTGTGAGGTAGCCGGTCTGCCAGAGCATTCCCGTGAGGTCAAGGCGGTCGAGTTCGTATGCGGAGAAGACGCTCTCGTCATACCAGTCGTTCAGTGCCGTCTCGTGGTCGTAGGCCTGTCTGCGCATCAGCTCCAGCAGGAAGCTTGGCGTCCCCGTGCTGTCCCAGTAGTTGGAGAACCTGTATTTCTTCTGGAAGAAGGTTGACACGGAGACTGGGTTGCAGACGTGGACGTCAGCCTCTGAGAAGCGATAGCCGTCATACCACTCGAGGACCTTCGTCATCAGTCTGTCCTCCGTGACGCCATTGGCTTTTGCCGCCTCGGCAATCCTGTCCGCGAAACATTTCCTTATTTCCTCCTTCGTGAATCCAAGCATTCCAGCGTAGTCGGCGTCCAGCGTGATGTCCGTCAGGTTGTTCAGCTTGGAGAACAGCGAGACATGGCTGAACTTGCTCACTCCCGTCACCAGAACAAAACGCTCATGGTCCATCTCCGCCTTGAGTGGCGAATAGAAATCCGCCAGGGTGTCCCTGATTGCCGTCACATCGGGATTGGCGATGTTCCCCAGAATCGGCTTGTCATATTCGTCCAGAAGAATGGCGGACTGCGATTCGCCAGCGACCTTTTCAATCAGTTCGGAGAAGGATGATGCAAGCTGGCTGCGCTGGACGTCAACCTCGACATTGTGCTGCCTGGCCTGGCGCTCCAGCATCCTTGCAAGGTAGTCGCGCAGGTCACTCTCTGTATGGGCGTCGCAGTTGGCCATGTCCAGATGAATCACAGGATACTGCTTCCAGTCGTAGGGCTTGTCGTGGATTGCCAGCCCTTGGAACAGTTCCTTCTTTCCCTCAAAGATGGCCTTAAGGGTCGATATCAGCAACGATTTTCCGAAACGGCGTGGGCGCGACAGGAAGTAGGATTCGCCTGGCGGATCTATCAGATGCCAGATGTAGTCCGTCTTGTCCACATACAGATAATCAGCTTTGCGCAGCTTTTCAAAGTCGTATATGCTTGTCGTCAGGTTCTTCATTGAGGCCACCATTCTTGGTTATGGAAAGGGACTGCCGTTCTGCGGAACCGTGCAAAGTTCCGCTTCGGTCTTCAACTTCACTGCGGTAAGATTGCCCTAGTCTAACTGCAACCATCTATAATTTAGCATAACAAAACGTTTTTTCTCCCTTTGCTCCCCCAAAAAACATGATGGTGTGCCCGAAGACGAGGTCGGCAATGCGCTATTCCTGCCAGCCGTTCCACGGAACGATGTTCTTGTCCTCACTGCAACGCTATATTCTGTTTTCATGTGAGTTTTCCCATTATTTCTAATCGAAATAGCCATTAGACTGGATTCAAGCACGAAAAAACAGAAAATTGCTTGAATCCAGTTTGTTTTTGCTTTATAACGATTATATTTCTAATCGTTATTCAATTTCACACGCAAA
>JAFRLP010000186.1 GCA_017431185.1 Victivallales bacterium
TCTCCATTGCAAAAAGCTTGACCGCGCCTTCCGGCGCGCTTCTGTCTTTTACTTGAACTACTTTGCTCAAAGGACAGGGATTCGCCTTCCCCGCCTCGCGGCGGGAGGGCTGACCTTATCCTTATCGTCATTGTATGATTTCTCGCATCATACTGCGCTGCTCAGTTTCCAAGGAGCCATCGGGCCGGCCGTCTCCGGCCTTTCCGATTGTTGCGTCGTTTAATTTAGCACACTTTCGGGCTTTTGCAAATCGGTTGGTCATTTTTTTCTGAAAAAACTTTCCGAACCGGCATCCGCATCCCTTTGCGGCGCTTTTTGTTACGACGCAGATTAATATAATCGGTCTGTCGGATTTTGCAAATCGACCAGTCACATTTTCCCGGTTTTTTTGCCGAAGACCAATTATCAAGAGCGGCGACCATCCACGGACAGTCCCGAAATGGGCGCGTTCTATTAATATAGCCCGGTTTTTCCTTTCGGCAAATCGGTTTGGCGCATTTTTCTGTTTTTTTTCGTTTTTTCCCCATCAAGCCCCCAAAGGGGCTGTTCAGCGGTCCTTCGCCGGAAGCAATTGCGCAAGCAGCACGGCGGCCAGGATGGCGGTGCAGCCGACGAGTTCGCGCAAGGTAAGCCGCTGTCCCAGGCAGAGCCACCCTCCCACCGCGCTGAACACGGACTCCAGGCTCATCAGGAGCGTCGCGACGACCGGCGTGACATATTTTTCGCCGACGTTCTGGAATGTGTAGGCGATTCCGCTGGAGAGCACACCGCACACCATCAGCGGCCAAAAGGCCGCCAGGATGGAGGACCAGGAGAAATGTTCCCCCGCAAGCAAGGCGACTGGCAGTGAGATCACTCCCGCCACCAGAAATTGCAGGCAGGAGAGGCGCACGCAGTCAACCCGATGGACGAAATGCGCTATCGCCAGAATCTGCAGGGCAAAGGCGAAGGCGCAGCCCAGTTCCCAAAGGTCGCCGACCGCAAACCCGCTATGCCAGGAGACTCCGCACAGCAAGGCCATGCCCAGAAGAGCGAAAGCGACCGCCACCCAGATGCCATGGTGAATGCGGTGTCCCAGGAAAGCCATGCCCAGCAGCGGCACTATGATGATATACAGTGCAGTGAGAAACCCCGCCTTGGCGGGCGTGGTGTATTGCAGGCCGACCTGCTGCAAGATACTGGCCAGGCCAAGACAGGAGCCGCAGACGCCCCCGCCAACCAGCAGCACTTGACGCTCCTCGCCGCTCCTGGCATTTCCCCAAATGCTGGGACGCTGACGGTTCAGCATATCCAGCAGGACAATGCAGGGCATCAGGGCCAGGGAGCCGATGAACGACCGCAAGGTATTGAAGGCACATGGTCCGACGTGCTCCATCCCCATCTTCTGGGCGGAGAAACTGAAGCCCCAGATAACCGCCGCGACCAGCAGCGCCATAATGCCCCAGACCTGATGCTGTTTGTTGCTGACTGCCATCTGCGCCCTCAACAACCGCCATGGCTGTCAAACGCGGCGGCTGGCAACCCCGCCGCATTGAAAAGCGTGCTCACGGGACAGTCAAGCCAGGCATAGCGCACCGCGCTGGGCACGGATACCTTCTCGGAGGAGACAAGCAGGGTTTCGCCATCCACCTGGACAAGTTCCGCAGGGAAATACCTGCCGTCATTTCCTGCGACCTCGAACGCACCAGGCTGCTGGGTGCGCAAGGTCAGCCCCCTGGCATACTTGAAGGAGACACGGAGAACATGCCCCTCATTGTGGCACTCCAGGAACTGCGGTCCGCAAGGCACGACATCAGAACGGCGGTAGACATGATGCAGGGCGCTGTCGGCAAGCCGATTGCCCACGGATTTCTTGTCCTGGGGATGAATGTCGTCCGCTTCTCCGACATCAATGGCAGTGACCAGATAGACATCGCTCTCCTGCTGGCAGAGCCAGAACTGGGCGTCCCGAAGGTAAGCCCAGGTTTGTTCGTGTCCGACAGCCTCGAAACACGCCAACTGGACTTGGATGAATGGAAGGTTCGGCAGTCCCCATCGGAAACGCCAATCCCGTATCATTGCGGCCAGCTTCGATAGATACTGCTGCGACTTCGAAATGGAAACCGCATTGCTTTCCCCCTGATACCAGATCACTCCCTGCACAGCGTAGGGAATCAAAGGATTGAGCATGGCGTTGTACACCGCAGAGAGAGAGTTCACATTCAGAGGAGACATCCGGCAACAGCGGGCAGGAGACGGCACTTCCAGTTCTCCCAAATCACGTTCCACAAACGCCTTCCAGGTGCCGTACAGAGGGATGTCGCCGTCCGGTCCGTGCAGCAAGTGCCTGACGGAGGGACCGAAAAAACCGCCGTTGCAGATAAAGGAGTACACGCGGATGGCGATGACATTCCTTCCCGCCTTGACCAGCCCTGCGGGGATGGTGTAGGTCCGCGGTTTGTTCCAAAAGGAGATATCCAGTCCCTCGCCGGTGCGTCCCACCTCTTCGCCGTTGAAGTAGGTGACATCCTGCTTGTCAATGCCAGGGATTTCCAGCGAAAGGTCATGGCCGACCCATTCGGGGGAAATGTCCACCGTTTTACGGAACCAGACTGCGCCGTTGCCGGCCAATTTCTGGGAGATCCAACTGCCTGGCACCCGTATATCCGCCCATTCCGAATCATCGGTTTCGGGCAGATGCAGACCCTTGGCCAGTCCCTCATTCCCCGTGTCAGGAATGGCATATCTACTATAGTCAGTGACAGGGAGTTCGCGCCAGACTTTCTCCTCACGGTAGGCGGCATCCTGCTCCTGCATCAACGCTTTCGTGGTGGGATTGGCAAGCAGAGCCTCGCGGCTGGTCCAGGTTTCCACGATGGTTCCGCCATACGCCGATATCACCAGCCCCACCGGCACTCCCAACTGATGGCGCAATTTCAGACCAAACCAAGCTGCCACCGCCGAGGCATTACACGCATTCTTCGTATCCATCGCATACCAGCGCCCCTTGACCGTCTCCTCTGGGACAGGACTGAAACCCGCCTCTGCTTTGAAATAACGGAACTGGTCGATGGCGCCAAGTTCCTGGTAGAACTCCTCTTCCTGCTGGCGACAGGGCGGCAGCACCTCGTCTATCGGCTGGCCAGGACGCTTGTCCGCACCCAGATAATAAGCCATATTGGACTGTCCAGAAGCCAGCCAGACCTCGCCCACCAGCACGTCACGGACGGTCACGGACTCGCCATGCTCCTGGTCGGAGACGGTCAGCTCGTAAGGACCTCCCGCAGAGATTGGCGGTAGATGAAGCTGAAACTTACCAACCGAGGAAACTTTGCCATACGCAGTTCTGCCAGCCAAAGTCGCCTTCAGCAGACAGCCTGGCGTGGCGGTTCCCCATACGGGGATGTCGGAGCCGCGCTGCACGACGGCCCCATCCTGAAAAAGCGAATTCAAAGTTATCATGGATTTTGGCTGTTTCGTTAAAGTGCCTACGGGCAAGAGCATGACACTCGGCACTCTCGTCAGAAGAGACGAAGGCTGGTCTTTTGCCGCGCAGTCCCCCATAAATATAATGTACTCGATGGGATTTTCTATTTTCGTCCAGTGAGATTCTTTGTAATATTCACCGTACAGAAATTTTTTCCACGTTTTCGGGGGGCAAATCCGTTTGCAGTTTTTTCACCGCATGATGGCGCAGACGAATGGGCGAGCACTGTTCAAAGCGATTGCCGTCGATGGTCACATTCTGATGAACGTCCCCGGACGGGGTTTGCAGGCGGGGATTGATCTCCACGGCTGCGACAGGACAAAGGCAAAATCGATTGCCAGTGATTGTGAGGTCACGCACACCGCCCGACTCATACCAGGAATCGGCGTCCCCAGCGACAAGAATCGCAGGTCTGCGGGCGGTCTGACGGAACACATTCCCGCGAATCACGCATTTGGCGGCGGAACTCATCAGAATGCCACGGGTAGGATAACGCTCGAAAAGGCAATCGTGTATCAAGACTTGAGGATAGGAACTCATGTTCTCCAGCACCAACTCCTCAGGCGGAAATTTCGGCACTGAGTCCAACTCCAGCAGAACGGACGTGTCGTCCAGCAGTTTTGCCTGCCTGACATGGAACGACTGGAGCCTGGCCAGCGTGTCGCGCCTGACCAGGCAGACCTCATCGCCCGGACGGTAAGGCAGCCAGCCCCAGGTCTCCGGCTGACGGAACTGCAGCCAGAGGCGGCGCCCCTCCGCCCGTTGCACCGCAAGATAGATGCCGTGGACATTGACGGGGTCGTCCTGGAGCCCGGAGAAGAGGGAGTCGGCGATTTCGAGGCGTCCATAGCAGGAGGAGACCTGCACACCGTCCGCAAAGGCGGCGCAGACCCGTCCATTGGCAGGGACATGGCGGTGATGAAGAATGCGGAGATTGCGTGACATCTGGGCGACAACTCCCAGGCCAGGCGTGAAGCGCAGTTCCAGTCCCGTCAAATCAATCTCCGCGCACTCGTTCAGGACGATTCCGTTCTCGCGGCGGGAGGGGTCGCGGAACTGCCAGGTTTCGCCAACGCGCAATGGCGGCGGCTCCGGATAGCAAAAGCGCAGGAACCCCGTCCCCGCTTCCTCCCAGCGGAGCGCCTGGCGGACAGGATTGAACAGGGCGCGCAGATTGGACGTGTTGCCGGGGTTGGCGCACTGCACGACCTGAGGGGAGTCAAACACCTCCGGCGCACCGTCGGGATTGAGCCAGCAGAAACGCCCCCGCGCATCCGATGTCCAGCGGGAGGAGGGGTGGACGCGGAAGTCCGCGGAGCATCCCGCCACCGCCAGGACAGTCATCTCCGAAACCCTGGGATGGAGATAGTCGATGGAGAAGCGCTCCAGGCGGACATTCCGGCAGCCGGTCAGAACGATGGCGCTGACATCGCCGTCCATTAGCAGTTCCGCCCCATTGCCCTCTACGGCAAGGGACTCCAGTCGGTCAATCAGCAGGGCGACATGCTTGACCTGGCAATCCTGCCTGGTCACGGTATTGGAGACAGGGAGGCGCAGACAGGTGGAGTCCTTCTTGCGGAAGACGTACCGTCCTGGCGCCAGGCGCAGAATCTTCTCCCCTGCGGAGCGTGACAACTCCGCCAGCGCGGCCTTGAACTGCGCCCCGCAATCCTCGGACGGCGGAATATGGACAACGGCGGGCATCGGCCTTATTTTGCGCTGTGGATGACCTCGAAGGACTTGAGCCTGCCCTTGAAGAACTGCACGTGCCCGTTCTTGGATTTCGTGCCGTCCCCGCCGAAGCCGGCCACGGCAAACCAGCGGGAGAGTCCCTGGCACGGGAACGACTCCTGCCGACCGTTCAGTTCCACCGTGACGTTCCGCAGGTCATAGCGGAAGACAACGGTGTTCCACTGGCCTTCCTGCGGCTCAAGGTCGGTCACGAAGGTCTTGACGTTCTCACGGTCATTTCCCGGAGCCTGCCGGCGATGGAAATCGACGGCCAGCCGCTTGTCCTCCGTGCGCAGACGGAACCCCGCGATGGCGTGCTCGGCATGGACAAAGTACACCTGGTCGCGCTCCACCTCTAGGGGCAGGAACTCGAACTTGACCGTGCATCCGGCGCGCTGCGGAAACACGGAGGGCGCAAATCCGATGAATTCGCCCTGCCCCGTGAAATTCAGGCACCACGCCCCGTCCGCCAGCGTCTCGTATTGTGGCACGGCCAGCCGTCCAACGTCCGCCGTCTGTTTTCCAGCCTGGTTCAGGGTATAGGGTTTACCGCCGGAGAGGCGGAAGGAGTAAGGGATGGAATAGACGGAGCAATGGTACCCCTCGTAGCCCGTGGGCACCAGGTCATATCCGCCCAGGTTGCCGTAGAACTCGCGTCCGGCGGAGGTGGTCAGGACATTCCCCGCGATGTTCGGGTCAAAGCGGTATTTGACATGGGGGACGCGCGAGGAGTCCACCGCCAGGTCGTAGGGGCCGTCCTGGTTGTGGAACACGGAGACCGCCTGCGTCTCGCCTGTGGCGGGCAGACGGTAGGTCACGGGCGCGCTCCACCAGACCTTGCCCGTGCGGGAGACGGCGCGCACCGCGTACACCCCTGATGGATAGCCCGTATGCAGAGTGGCGGTGAACCGTGCCGTGGTCCCATTGACCGGCAGGGGAAGCAAGTCCATGCGCTGGGGGATTTCCAGGGCGACCTGGAAGCCATCCGCGAAGACGGTGGAGCAGACCCCTGCGGGACTCAGGCGGCCCAGGGGTATTTCCCAATGGAACTCCTCACCTGCGTTGGCCCCCGCGGTGCGTCTGCCGGAGATGGAGAAGGACGCCCCGTCAAACTCGGCCCTCTTCAGCGAGAGGACGGTGGCGTTCCGCCAGGAACTGACCCCGCCGCCGAGCCGGAAGCCCTCCCCCGCCGAATGCTCCAGGTGCTTGACGCTGACGTTGTTCAGGTACTTGTATTTCGGGTCCTTCTCGTACTCGTACCAGAGGGCGGAGGGCGCGTTGGCCAGTTTCACCTCGGCCTCGAACTTGAGCGGCCCAAGAAACTCCAGATGGCTGAAACTCAAAATCAGGTTCACGCGCTCCGCGTCGTTCTGTCGGAACTCGTCCTGCGGGTCGTAGGAGAACCTGGTGTCGCGCCCGTTCTGGACAACCTCCACGGAGGAGAGCGCGTCGCCGAAAGCCAGTTCCGCCGCCACGGGAACCTCCACCCGCTCCGGAAGCGCGCCGGAGGGGTTTTTCGCCTGGCCAAAGCGCACGGCGGAATTCTCGGGAAACAGCACGTTGCGCAGTGGCGTGCTATACCACGTCGTGTCGCACAGCGTGGTGGGACGCACCACCGTGAACGGCAACCCCTCCTGGACGAACCGCGTCCTCCCCCCGTATCGGATGACCAGCCGCGTGACCAGCGCGTCCGCGCCAATATACACCGAGGCCGGCACCCGCACGGTATGCTCGCGCAACTCGGCCCGGTCAAAGGCAAAGGTCTCCGTGTGCAGCGTTCCCCCACGCTCATCCAGAATATCGACCTGGACGGTATATGGTTCCGCCTTATCGCTGTCCGGCACGTTCAGAAGCTCCAGTTCGTAGTCCGGCCCCGCGACAACCTGCTTGACGTGGGAGAGGATGAGATTGGGCAGGGAGAGGTCATCCCCCGCGTTAGGCGTGGGGGGGACGCGGCGATTGGAGTCGTTCCAGTATTTCAGGATGCGCTGGTAGGCCATCGGCTTGTTGACGGTGGGCTGGAAATGGGAGTCCTCGTTGTACTCATCCCACTCGAAGCACTTGAGAATGTCCAGGCTGAAGCGCCTGGCGACATTGAGGTAGGCGAAGAGCGTCTTCGTGCCGTCAGGCGAGAGACGCTGGCGGCCGCGGTAGTTGTTGTAGCCAGTGAGAATCTCCAGGCCGCAGAGTTTCCTGCCGTTGTACTGCTCCTGGGCGCAGACGGCGGCGAACAGCGGCATGATGACCTCGTTGTAGTAGCGCACGCAGAGCCGTCCGTCCGCCTCCGTCACGCGGTTGGCGTATTCGATTCCGGCGCAGCACTCCAGCAGCTCGCTCAGGTGGTCGAACCATTGGAGCAGGACCGTCGCGGCGACTCCCTTGCCGGCGATGTAGGCGTTGAACGGGTCATGGTACTCCGAAATCGAGCCGCAGCTGTGGATGTACGCCACGGGACAGCCGACCAGGGCCTCCAGTTCCCGGATGAACTCGCGGGTCTTCGGGATGTTCAGCCAGCCCCAGCAGAGGAAGAGCGGCCTCCCGTCCAGCCGGTAGATGAACGGGCTCTCGCCGACCAGCTTCAGGTTCACGGGGTTGAGTTTGCCGTTCATTCCCGGCGGAGTCACCGTCGGGATGACCTTGAGGCCAGGCTGGAACTTGGCAAGGTTCTCCAGGTAGCGCTGGAAATTCTCGCCGTAGGCATAGACGTTGAAGGTGTTGACTCCGTACTGCCGGAAAATCTCGAAGGTCTTGCGGTGGCTGGCCGACTGGAACTGGCTGGGGCCGCCCTCCCACAAGTCCCGGGAGCAGAACAGCTGGCGGTCTGTGTAGTTGTGGTTGGTGAACCACATCCGACCAGCGGAGGAGAGGGACTCGAAGGAGATGATGGGAGCGGGGACTGCGGCGCGCTTCTTCGCCGCCAGCGCCCTGATTTCGGCCATCAGCGTCTCGCCCAGCCGATAGTCCTCCGAGGACTCGGGCTCCACCTTTGCTACGGCGGCACGGAGGTCCTGGAAATGCCCCAGCCACGGCTTGCCCTCCGCCAGAACCGGCAGCAGGGAGGCCGACGCAACAACAGCCATCAATCGTAATGAGTTCATTGCCCCCTCCTCAATGCCTCGTGCCATCTACATACCAGGAGTCCAATTTGAGGTTTGAGCCGGTGGGGGCGTTGCCGATTTCGCCCATGTAGGGATTGGTCACCTCGGCGCGGTAGCCCTGGACATGCCCGTCCAGGTGGACGATGTTGCAGATGTGACCATGCCTGGGCATCGGGTGGCCCGTCTGCGAAGAACTGGGCATGCCCCAGCCAGAACCCTCCAGAACCTGGAAATACCCCTTGCGCGCATTCGCGTCCGTGGAGAGACGGCTGTCCATGATGCAGTAGAGACTGGAGGGGGATTTGGCGTACACCATATTGGCGTGCTTATCCGTCGCGCCCCCAGTCAACCCATTCCCCACCGTGCTTTTCTGGTAGGGCATCCCGTAGCCGATGAACCCGCCGATCTTGGCAAAACCGCCGGGATTGCACCCGTTTATCATCGATGTCTGGTTGGATGGGAATTCCCTGGTGGACGGCTCCAGGAAACTCTGCCAGGTGATGTAGTCCAGCTGGCAAAGCAGCGAGCCCCAATTCAAGTCGGTTGTCCCCGTCTTCTCCAGACGGTTTCCGTCGTACTTTGGCATATACTCCTCATATTCGTCGTTGTAGAAGCGCAGCGCCAGTCCAATCTGCTTGAGGTTGTTGACGCAGGCAACCGCCCTGGCCTTCTCCCGCGCCTTGCTCAAGGCGGGCAGGAGCATGGAGGCAAGTATGGCGATTATGGCTATGACGACAAGCAATTCGATGAGCGTGAAGGCACGGGTACGATGAAGCATGATGAGTCTTTTCATTGCCAGCTCCTGATTTGCGGTTGGGGGGATGCGGTCAGCGCTTTTTGGAAAAATCGGTGAACAGGCGGCGCACTGTGTCCCAGGCGAGCTTGGGGCGCCGGAATTCGTCCAGAAGCCCTTTGTTGTTGAATCCCCTGGCGCGTCCGAAGATTTCCTTGCCGGAGACGTATGACCTGGTGTCGGCGAAATGCCAGATGGAGATGCCCGCGCAGTCGTCGTTCTGGAGCACATACTCGCAGGCGGCGCCGAGCATCTCCGCCTGGTACTCCTCGGACCAGTAGGTTTTGAGCGGGTCGCGGAAGCCCAGCAGCGCCTCGGCGCCGATTTCCGTGATGAGGAGGGGCTTGTCCTTGGGCATGTTGGCGGAGAGTTCCGCCAGCCGGGGCTTGACACGCTCAACCGTGGAGATGCTGTCGTGGGAGGAGTCATACCAGCCAGGATAGGGATTCATGGCCACCACGTCAACCAAATCGGTGCAGACATCCTTCTCGTAGCGGTTGGAGGCGTAGGTTATCAGGGTATGCGCGTCCAGCGAGCGGATTTTGTCGTACAGAGCCTTGATGACTTGTCTGGTCTCCTGAAGTTCACTCTGGTTCTCGTTCAGGAAACTGCGGATGACGATGCACGGATGGTTGAAATGCGCCAAGGTCAGTTTCTCCGCCTGCTCCAGCTGCGCGGCCAGGAACTCGGGGGAATGCAGTTTCGGGGCCCGGACGTCCCAGCCTAGCGTCTCCTCCCAGACCAGGAACCCCATGCGGTCGCACAGCTCCAAGAAGGGCCTGCGCTGCGCGTAGTGGCTTCCGCGGATGTAGTTGAATCCGGCGCTTTTCAGCATGCACAGGTCGGTGGCCATCAATTGCGGCGGCATGGCCGCGCCGACGGTGGGGTGGCTCTCGTGGCGGTTGACCCCCAGCAGTTTGATGGGCTCGCCGTTCAGCAGGAGCCTGCGTCCGTCAGCCTGCAACTGGCGCACGCCAAAGGCCTCCGTCACTTCATCGGTCGCGGTTTTCAGCGTCACGGCATGCAGATTGGGGGCGGAGGGGCTCCACAGGCGGTGGTTCGGCAGCGCCAGGCGCGTGTCGAGCCGCCCCCCCTGCAATTCCACGGTGCATCGGAACCCCGTGTCGAAGCGCAGTTCGGCGGTGGTGGAGAGGGCCTCCGCCGTCTGCGCCTGGATGCGGAGCAGCCCTGTGCGCCAGTCTTCGGTGGAGACCAGCAGACGGGAGATGTGGTTCTGCGGCAGCCTCGTCAGCGTCACGTCTCCGTAGATTCCGCCGTAGCCGAAGAAGTCAAAGTTCGGGTCGAAGTTGAAGTTGTAGCGGTTGTCCAGGACGACGGCGAGTTCGTGTTCGCCCTCCGTCCCTGCGTCAAAGACAAAGCGCTCCGGCAGGTATGGGTATTTCATCGTGCCGATGCTCGCGCCGTCCCAGAACACCTCGGCGGCCAGTCCGCCTCCGTCGATGTCCAGGGCGACCAGTCCTCCCGCCCGGACTTGGCGTGCCAGCACGGCAAAGCCGCGCTGGCCGCAATGCGGCTCCAGCAAATCAAAGCAGCCAGGCACGGGCCTTACGCTTGACGTGTCAAACGGCGGCATTGGCCTCCTCTCGCCAAAGAAGCCAAAGCGCCATATTCCATTGAGATTTTCAACCTGTCTCATTTTTCTCTTTCGCTAAAGCAGACAAACACCAGCCACCGTCTTGACAATGCAAGTCCCATAGATAAATTATAACCTGTTTTTTGAAAACGACAAGAGTGAAAATCTAACAAAAAAAGGTAAAATTGTCACCATGAAGACCTCGCGTATCCTGTGTTTCTACTTTGGGGGCGTGGAGTTCAACAAAAGGCTCTACGCCCGCAGCTGCGGGGACTTCATCCTGGTGCCGCCCGACACGGAGATATTCCGCACCGTCGATTTCGGGGAGATTTTCTGGCCCGTCTCCGGCCAATGCAGTTTTCGGATGGAGGGCAGGGAGTGGACTGTACGACCTGGCTACCTCTGGTACTACCCGCCGGGCGCACACCATGAATACAACCCGCTCAACCCGTTCCACTACTGCTGGCTGGCGGTGGGCGGGACGGGCGCCGGCCCCTTCTTCGACCTGATGGGCATCGAACCCGGCATCAACCGCGCAGGCCTCTGCCCGCAGAGGCTCTTCCTGCAACTCGGCAACGAAATCAACAGCCGCACGCCCCAGGGACGCTATGCCTCGCTCAACACGACCTTCCGCATCGTCTCCCAGGTCAATTTCCTCTCCAGGACGGCCAAGGACAAGGAAGGCTCGCTGATGGAGGAGGCAAAGGCACTCA
>JAFRLP010000187.1 GCA_017431185.1 Victivallales bacterium
GCACCTATCTCTGCCCGATGGACGGGAATGACAAGAACACCGCCTCCAAGGACTGGAACCAGCGTCCCACTGGCGACTTGTCTGGCGTTGACAGCCAGATTAAAGTGAAAAGCACCTTTGACCGTGATGGCTCTGTCGGCGTCCACGGCAATCCCAATGCGGATGTCGAGAAAATCTCCTATTTCTATGAAATGAGCGACGCGGCCTGCGCCTGGAGCAACCATGAGGTGACAGGGACGTGGTACGAGGTCAAGATGGCGCAGCTGAAGCAGGGGGACGATGATAACAAATATCAGCACCAGGACATCCCGTGGGAGCCTTCCGTGTTCCCCGTTTATCGTTGCTTCTGGCATACGCCAAACCCGATGAAGGCCTCCCCCAGCAACTCCCGCGATGTCCCGATTGGCAATATTTCCTACGCAGGCAATTTCTTCTACAGCAGAATCACTTGGGAACAAGGTGTCTGGCGACCCTGAATTGTATGTTGGGTGAGTTAGCGGACAATCTGCCGCGTCCTTTTGGAGACGAACCAGGGCTGGCGTCGTATCAGGCGGTGCTGGAGTCCCGGGTGGCGCGCGCGCTGGAACGGGGCAGGGCGGTGCAAGGCCGCCGCCGCACTCTGGCCGCCGCCTGTGACTGGCATCGCCATTATGGCTTGCATCTGACCCGCCAGGGATGGGTTTTCCGCGAATGGCTCCCCAACGCGACTGCGGTGTGGCTGGTCGGCGATTTCACCGCCTGGCGCCGAGAGGAGGCATTCCGTTTGGTGCGCAAGGGGGAGGAGTGGGTGCTTCGCGCGCCGGCGGAGGCCATTCGGCCTGGCCAGCAGTATCGCCTGGTGGTGCAGTGGCCAGGCGGGGAGGGCGAGCGTCTGCCCTCCGCCGTCACCCACGTCGCCCGCAGCACGCCCGAACTGTGGCGGGAGGACGTCTGCTTCAACGCGGTGGTGGAGCCGCAGGCGGGCTACCGCTGGCGCCATCGCAGCCCGCCGCCTCCGACCGCCCCGCTCATCTATGAAGCACATGTCGGAATGGCGCAGGAACGGGAGGGAATCGGCACGTTTGACGAGTTCCGCCGCAACGTCCTTCCGCGCATTGCGCGGGGCGGCTACAACACCGTGCAGTTGATGGGGCTTCAGGAGCATCCGTACTACGCCTCCTTCGGGTATCATGTCTCCAACTTCTTCGCCGTCACCGACCTGTTCGGCGAACCCGAGGACTTTCGTCGGCTCATCGACGACGCCCACGGCCTTGGCCTGCGGGTCATCATCGACCTGGTGCATTCCCATGCCGCCTCCAACGAGGTGGAGGGACTCTCCAGGATGGACGGCACGCCCTGGCTCTATTTCCACGACGGCCCGCGCGGCGTCCATCCCGCCTGGGGTTCGCGCTGCTTCGACTACGGTAAAACCCAAGTCCTGCGCTTCCTCCTCTCCAACTGCCGTTTCTGGCTGGAGGAGTACCATCTGGACGGCTTCCGCTTCGATGGAATCACCTCCATGCTCTTCCGCAACCACGGACTGGGGCAGGGCGACTGGAACTATGACTGCTATTTCAGCGATGACTTCTGCGACCCCGACGCCATCGCCTACCTGATGCTGGCCAATCGGCTCATCCACGCCATTCGGGAGGACGCCACGACCATCGCAGAGGACGTCTCCGGCTTCCCGGGGCTGGCCGCCTCCAGCATCGTGTCCGCGCAGTCTGGCGCGGAGGCGGTCGCCCCCAGTGCCGAGCCTGAGCCATCTGGCGCGGGGGTGGGCTTCGACTACCGCCTGGCGATGGGAGTGACCGACTATTGGTTTCGGCTGGCGGACATTCCCGACGAGTCGTGGTCAATGGGAACCCTGTGGCATGAACTGACCAGCCGTCGGGAGGATGAGCGCGTCATCTCCTACGTCGAGTGCCACGACCAGGCCCTGGTGGGCGGCAAGACCTTTGCCTCCACCATCATGGGGGAGGGCATCCATTTTGGCATGTCCGTGTTCAATCAGAGCCTGGCGGCTGACCGGGGAATCGCGCTGCACAAGATGGCGCGTCTGATCACCTTCGCATCCGCCGGGCACGGATACCTCAATTTCATGGGCAATGAATTTGGGCATCCTGACTGGATTGATTTTCCCACGGCACGGAATCACTGGTCTTTTGCGTATGCGCGGCGGCAGTGGCGCCTGGTGGATGACCCGACGTTGCGGTTCCGTTTTCTGGATGCGTTTGACCGTCGTCTGCTGGCATTGGCGGTTGAGCAGCCGAGGATGTTCCTGCGCCGTCCTGGCCTGCTCTGCATGGATGAGGGCGCCAAACTGGTGGCGTTTGAGCGCGGGCCTCTGGTTTTCGCCTTTAATTTCCACCCGGAGCAATCGCTGGAGTCCGTGCCGATTCCCGCGTTCCCGGGCGCCTATCGGCTGCTGTTCAACACCGACTCCGAGGAGTTTGGGGGCTTTGCCCGCATCGCCGCCGGCCAGACCTTCTTCACCTCTCCTGTCCGCCATGGCGACCACCTTGACCACGCCCTGCACCTTTATCTCCCCTGCCGCACCGCCGTGGTCCTGTGCCTGAATTATTGCTCTGAACATAGTTAAGGTGCCGTAACAAAGTCTGCATTTTCAGTCTCCCTTGGGTGATTTTTCCCATGCCCTGTTCTGTCGCGCATGTGCATACGCTCCTTCCAGACCATGGGCAAATCCCCTCAAAATAAATCTGAAACTGTTGCCTTGTGCCTATTCAGAA
>JAFRLP010000188.1 GCA_017431185.1 Victivallales bacterium
CTACTACATCCAGTCGGCGTTCACAATGCCTGATGATGCGAAACGCGAGCAGGAGAATCGTCCATTGCGCCATACAGGAGATTCCTTCAGGAAGATCATCGTCACGGGGGACAATACAAGAATCTGTCGCAACAATGACGGACACACGATCATGAACATCCAGGATTTCCTTCTGAATCCAGACAGTCTTGATTTATAGCAAGAGAATCTCGGCTGTCTTCTAATTTCTTATGGTTGACAATTTGCAATTTTTTCCACTAGCGGAAAAAATTGCACGTTTCGTTGCAGAGTTCTTTTCAGGATCCAGAGGCGCAATCAAGAAAACAGGCATCTCACCCCCCATGTATCCATTCTCTGCGCAGATGGTCCATTCGCGCCAATCAAGAACAAAACGACCTTTTCAACCTGTTTTTAGAAGTGGAAAACAACGGTTTTCCATTCTCCCGGCGGCTGGATTTTGAAAAGGTTGCGAGTTAGCGATTGGAGAATGCCGGACTCTCATTGAAGATTTTTGACGCAAACGGCGAAAATCTTCAGTGAGTGGATATGTGTTTGTTTCAGAACAGCTGGCCGGGAAGCTTCAGTTTCTCCTTGGGTGGGAATGCCTTGTCGAATTCATCTGCGGCCTTCTCGTCCACCAGATAGCCTTGGGGCGTGGCGTATTCGCCAGTCACGCCGTCGAGATATCCGGCGACGAGTTCCTTGCAGAGGAAGAACGAGTCGTCCGTGCCAGGCGGGAGGCCGTGATAGCGAAGGCCGAAGTTCCGTGCGAAGGTGAACCCGCTCTTGCCGTAGAAGCCGATATTGCCCTCGAAGCAGACGGCCCCGCAGCCAAGGGCGGCGGCCGCCTCCAGTGCGTAGTCCAGCAGGATCTTACCGTAGCCCCTGCCCTGCAAGTCGGGCGCGATGCAGATCGGTCCCATGGTCACGATCGGGACCTCCCTGCCGTCGTCGGCGTGGATTGCCGTCCTCACGAAGACATCCTGCCCGATCAGCCGCCCGTCCAGCTCCATCACGAAATCCAGCTCGGGCACGAAATCCGCGTCATCGCGCAAGCAATGCAGGACGTAGTGCTCCAGACATCCGGGACGATAGACATTCCAGAACGCCTCGCGCACGAGATTCTCCACCGCGCGGTGCTCGCCCGCCTTCTCCAACCGAATCATGTAGTTTGCTTTGCTCATTGTCTGTCCCTTATGATGCTTGATTGCATTATCACTTTGGCATATCGGCATGCTCTCATCCAAAGAGTCGGTGGGGAACGGCCTTGGTATTCTCCATGAAACCTGGAAGACGAAGGCTGTTGGCGACGAGGGGCTGGCCATTTTCTGCCTTTCCAGCAGTTTTCTGCTGGATGCCTTGCTGCTCCGCCTGCAATTCCTCCAGGCGTTGCCGCAGCTGGTCCAACGCGGAATCAAGCCCGTTCATTTCACGCTTCCGTCCGTGTCATCCGCCTTGTCCAGAATTTGCTGGACACCTGAAACCAGCGGTGCCAGTGTGCTGTAGTCCTTGGGGATGTCGTTGCCAAGTCTGTAGGTCGCCACGCCCATCGGCTTGCCGAAGTCGCGGATGGCCAGTTCCACAATGCGCCTTTTCGCCTCGCGGCAGAGAATCAGCCCGACACTGGGGTTCTCGTCTGGATGCCGTTCCCTGTCATCCAGAACGGACAGGTAATAGTTCAGCTGGCCAAGATAAATGGGCTTGAACCTCCCCCGTTTCAGTTCGATGGCGACCAGGCACTTAAGCCCCCTCTGGTAGAACAGGAGATCTATGAAGGACTCCTCGTCCTCCTCGATGACGCGGTATCCGTCGGCAATGTAGCAGAAATCGTGTCCAAGGGATTGGATGAACTTCTTGACCTCCCTGACCAGTGCCTTGTTCAATTCCCGCTCGTCAACATCCTGTTCGGAATCTGCGTCATCGATGTTGATGTAATCCAGCAGATACTCGTCCCTGGCCATCGCCGCTTGTCTAGCATCTGGCAGCGTCAGCGCGAAATTGTTGGGCAGCACGCCATATTTTCGGAAATCGTCTGCCTTTATGTGGGCCTTGAGCACCTCCACGCTCCAGAACTCAGCCGCGCAACGCCTGATGTAGTACCAGCGTTCTGCCATGTCCTTGCATCTCTCCAGCAAGGAAATATGATGGGTGAAACCTATCTGCAAAAATGCGGCCATATCTTCGAACGGTAAATCGGCGATTGTCGATTGCCGATTTGTGTTGTCTTGTATTGTTGCAATCGGCAATTGCAAAATCTGGCCTTGCTCCAATTCGGCATTTGGCAATTGCCGAATTATGCCAGCGGTATTCCACGCCTCATAGAAAGTCCTCATATACTTGATGCTCCTTGCCGAAAAGCCGCGCAGACCAGGCAGTTCTATCTGGAGCCGCCTGGAAATGGTCTCTATTGCCCCCGTCCCCCACTTGTGCTTGCGAGAATTTGCCGAAACGTATGCCCCGATACCGAAATAGAGCTTCAACTGCTCGGCGTTGGCAAGACGCGCGGCCATGTAGCGGCTTTGCAGGATGGCCGCCTTGATCTTCTTCACCGCTTCTATGTAATCCACTGGGCTTTTTTCTCATCCATTGTCTTTCCCTCTATTTCGATGCTCCATCATCTGGACGCATTCGTCCCCTCGCCCTCCGTTTACGCCAATTTTGAATCGGTCATTGATGGCGAACTGGAAGCCCATTGCGTTTCCTGTCCCGAAATCATGCGGGAAAGTTTCGGTCGGGAAACGCCGCCCTGCCCCGTCAGCGCTTCCGCTGTTCCTCCAGAAACGCCTCGAGGTCGCCCAGACCGACATTGCCCACGGAGGTGATCATGCTGACGCGCGTCCACAGCGTGGGGATGCGCGTGCGAAGCTCCTGGTGGTCTCCGCGCAGGAAGTGCGAGGTGTGCGCCTTGATTTTCCCTACGACCGCGCAGACGCTCTTCTCCGGCGGAATCTCCAGCAGGAGATGCACGTGGTCCACCGAGATGTCCACGCCGAGCAGCCGATAGCCGAACTCCTCCTGCTTCTCGTAGATAAGCGTCCGAAGATGTTCTGCGATTGGCGCAGTAAGCACCTTCCTGCGCCATTTGGAGCAGAAAACGACATGGTATTGACAGCAGTGGACGATATTGCCCGAAACTTGGTAGTGCTTGCCCGGATTGCTCAGTTCCATCAAAAACCTCCCCGAATGCGTGTTTCTGCGGTGTACACTTAATATACACTCCCTATGTAAGATTTCTGAAAATATTCCAAAAACAATAGATAATATCGAAAATAAATATTGTTATAGATATATATTATTGGAGGCAGGAAAACAACCAAGCCCCGGAAAGGTGAAGCGAATGAAATCAACAACTCATAAAACAAAGGAAGCAAGCGTTTGCGCAGAGGGAAATCTCCCAGCCATCCAATTGAGTATCCGGGACAGGATTTTCTCAGCAAGGGGAGTCCAGGTCATGGTGGACAGAGACCTGGCCGACCTGTATGGAGTATCGACAAAACGGCTGAATGAGCAGGTCAAGCGCAATGCCGAGCGTTTTCCAAATGACTACATGTTTCCCTTGTCCATGGAAGAGACGCACAAACTGGTCGCAAAATGCGACCGGTTCAAATCGATGAAGCATTCCTCCGTGCCTATGAACGCCTTTACCGAGCATGGAATCATCATGCTTGCCGCGGTGCTAAAGAGTAAGACGGCAATCACGGCAAGCGTTCAGATAACGAATACCTTTGTGGCAATGCGAAAGATGCTCGCCTCCATGGCCCCACTGCTGGCCCGCATTGAGGAAACCGAACGGAGGCAGCTGGAGTCCCAGGCAAAGCAGCTTTCCGACCAGGCACATAATGAGGAGCGCTTTGAGCAGATTTTCCAGGCGATGTACAACCAGGAGTTCCCGCCCCAGAAGGTATTCTATGAAGGCGAAGTGTTCGATGCCGATGTGTTCATTACGCAGTATGTTCGTAAAGCCAAACAATCCATCCTGCTGATTGACAATTGGGTGGACATTGGCACTCTGGACATTTTGTCCAAAAAAACTGCCGAAGTCGCCGTAACCATTGTCACCTCTCCCAAGGGCAACCATCTTGCTGAATCGGATATGGTCAAATTCAACAACCAGTATGGTAATTTGTTCTTGGTGACAAGCCGTTCATTTCATGACCGCTTACTCGTCATTGACGACAACGAACTCTACCTTCTCGGAGCCTCGGTCAAGGATTTGGGAAAGAAGTGCTTCGCATTCGCCAGGTTAGATGCCTCGAACATCGAGCATATCAAGTCAAGAATCGGGACAACATTGCCAGCAGAGGGGTAGGATGCTTGAAGGATAACCTGAATCCGTAAATTACGTAAAGCATGTAGCGTCGGCGCCTCGCCGACGGAATGTGTTGTGGTGACGCCCCGTCACCACGGTGTTAACTCACGGAATCAAACAAGTCAAAACCGAAAACGCCATGAATAGGCCTAAAGAGATTCCTGTAGCCGTGCGAAGGGAGGCCATTGCACTTCGCGCCCGCATCCATGACTGCCAGGAGCCCCTGGCCGAGCATACGGAGGAAGTCACGGAGGGCTGACGATACAACACTGACAGGGGAAACAGGAGAAATGAGCTATGACATCACATTCTACCAAGGGGACCTCCCCTGCACGCTGCCATTCGCGCCGCCGCACGGCGGGACCTGCTGCCTGAGCGAAGGCTACCGCGAAGCCTGGCTGAACATCACATCCAACTATGCAGAAATCTTTGCGAAGCATGGTCTTTCCATCGTCAAGCGGGAAAAGCCGAAACGCGGGGCGCGCACATTGGAGGGGAAAACCGCCGCCGAATGCGTCAGGGTACTGACCTCGGTCATCCCGAAGATGGGGAACGAAACCACCCCCGACTACTGGCAGGCCACCGAAGGGAACGCCAAAAAGGCACTTGTCGATCTGCTGACGATTGCCGTGGCCGTGCCGCCCGATGC
>JAFRLP010000018.1 GCA_017431185.1 Victivallales bacterium
CGTAGAGTGTGTTGTATGCCGCCAGCAACACTTTGCCCGCTTTGGGGACGGCTGCCAAGTTCGTGTGATTGCAGGAAATGCATTCCGGACTTATTTCGCAGGAACTTCGTAGAGAACCGGTGGCGATGTTCCAGACCTGAAGCCCGTCTGAGGTTACGGCGATGATCTCATCCCCCATTTTCACCGCATCGCAGACCGTTTGGAAATCTTTGCGGTCGTCAAGTGAATATTTACCGTTTTCCAGACGGTAAAGGCAGATGCCACGTTCCCCGACGACGGCCAGACCGCCCTGAAAACGGATCATGCGCCGTACCATCGTCCCAGGGAGCGGATTCTCCGAGTCGGTACTCCAGTAGGATGCATTTTTCCATTCCGCCGCAGCCGCGGCGGAGACGAAAATGACCAGGAAAATTGTGAAAAAAAGTTTTCTCATTTTGCTCTCCTCCCTTTTGGATGCCGAAAGCCCGCTTATTTGGTCGGATTCCACGGAAGGCCGTATGCACTCAAATTATGATTGACCGCATTGTAGCCGTTCCACGTCTCCGCCGTCAAGTATCCGGCGTGACCGTCGGCGAAAACCATGTTGGCCCGCTTGTTGTGTCGTAGGACGAGAATGCGCCTGTCGAAGGACATGGTGACGTTGTAGGCGGTGATCAGATGGGCATTCTTTTTCGCCCAGTCCCCAATCAGAACGACTCCGGAGGGAGTTTTGACCCTGAGCAGTTTCATCGGTTTTTCTCCTGCTGCCTTCATATAAGTACTGCCGAAAAGCCAGTTCATCCCGTAATTGGTGTCCCAATAATCCTTTGGTATCTGATCGGTGGAAACGGAGGGGCACGTGAACAGCCTGGGAGGCGCGGTACTCCGCTGATCGTCATCGCCGATGTAGGGGGCGATCAGGTGATGCCAGCGTTTTTTTGCATTGTCGCTTATGCAGTAAAGCAAAGCATTTGGAGGGTAATCCTCGTTGTCGTCGGCGTACATGAGCACGGCATTGCCCAACTGTTTGAGATTGTTGATGCAGACGATGGCACGCGCCCTCTCCCGCGCCTTGCTCAACGCCGGCAAAAGCATCGCCGCCAGTATCGCGATGATGGCGATGACGACCAGCAATTCGATTAAAGTGAAAAATTGCTTTCGTTTTTTCATGGGAACTGCTCCGTTTTATGTTGCCATTGAGATTTGAATTTGCCGTGAAAGACGGTGGAGAGGTCGAGTTTTATCTGGCAGGGGGCGTTGTCCAGTGCGTGGGTGGAAAGTGCATTGACCATCTCCTGCAAGGGAAAGGCCACCGAGATGATGGGATGCGGGCTGAATTGGGTGGTGTAGTCGTAGTTGTGGCCCGCCACCAGAAAATCCTCGCCAAGGCGGTAGCCTTGCTGATGCAGCCAGGCAGCTCCGCCGTGGGCATAGTCGTCTGACAGGAACATGATGGCACGGACATTCGGGTGCTCGCGCATGACTTTCTGGGCTCCCTCGTAGCCGAACTGGAACATTCGGGTGCGGTAGTCCTCCTCATCCCAGGTGAGTTCGGGCAGGGGAGTGACAAAGCGTTCCAGCAGTTCCTCCACCGTCGCTTCGGGATAGACCGGGTGGAGGGCGCCAATGCGCAGGCTATTGAAGGTCACTGGACGACCAGACATTGGGATGGCCAGGCGGTAATTTTCGCCGACGCAGGAGCGAAGGTGACGGATGACCTTCTTGATTGCATCCTGGGAGTTGGGCATGACATGGCGCGGAATGTAGGTGTCCGTCCCGATGTAGCTCAGGCCATGCTTGTCCAATTCCGCCAGGATCTCCAGATGTCCCATCGGTGCGCCGATGAAGACGAAATGGGAGGCCCCGCGGGATATCAGCTCGTGCATCCGACCCAGGTTCTCATGCGCGTCCATGGTCAGCGAGTTGTCGTAGTAGGTGGCGTAGCCCAGGCGGTTGAACGCATCCATCAGGCGGAGGCACAATGTCTGCAAATGCTCCTCCCCGTCAAAACGGCGCATCGCCGAGACGATGGCCACCGTCGCCGTCCGCTGCTTGCGGAACAGTTTGTAGCCGAAACTGGGGCGGTACCCCAGCTTCTGCGCTATCTCCTCCACGCGGGCGCGCGTCGCATCCGACACCCGGCTCGTGCCGCGGTTGCTCAGCACCGCCGCAACCGCCTGGAACGAAATCCCCGCCTCGCGCGCTATGTCCTTGATGGTCGTCATGCCCAGAAGGTCAGCCGATGGTTTGAAAAAACCGTTAATTGAATTATTCTATCAGTGGTTAATATATCCATGTTCAAAGGCAAGTCAAATCGGAAAAAAGATTTTTTTGCCCCTCCGTGAAAAATAGTGTGGCGCACCAGCGACTGATACTGACCGCGCGGAGCGCAGTCTGCCAAACCTGTCTGTGAAACCCGACACGGGTGGCGGGTATGGCAGACCGCGTTCCGCGCGGTCATGCAGCGTCTGGCCTGTATCAGACGATGAGGCATTGCAAATCGTGTGGCACTGGCCGGAAAACGTGGTTAGGAGGCGGTGTTTACGGCTCCTTTTTTGCGCGGCTACAGGGCCGCTACCATGCCGTCGCGGGCGATTTCGACGGGGTAGGGAAGGGCGGCGGCCAACTGGGTCAGTTTGTGCTCGTTGCCGTCCGTCCAGTGAGGGCTGACATGGTTGAAGATGAGTCGTCGGAGAGGGGCGCGGGCCAGCACGGCCATCGCGTCGGCGAGGTCCCAGTAGAAATGGGTGGACTCGCAGACGCAGACGTCGCAGGAACGGTCGCCGGGGCGGACGGGGAAATCCTCAAGTTTCTCCAGGAGGTCACCTGTGTGGACAATCCGCAGGTTGTCGGCCTCGATGAAGAATGCCTGCGCACGTGCGTTGTGCCGCCAGAGGTGGCGTCCATTGATGGAGGATATTTTCACAGTGTCGGGGCCGCCCTCCGGCACAATCCGGTTGTTCCGCAGGAAGACGGTCTGCCCCTGGGGTGGGAAGACCGCCAGCGTGATGTTGTCAAGGGGAGTTTCGGAATAGGTGGCCTTTCTCCAGGCGAGGAAGGGCGGGATGTTGCGCTCCTCGGGGAAGAGCACCGTGGGGCTGACCCCCTCCACCGGATACTTGCCCATCTGGTAGGTCAACTGGAACAGTCCGTTGACGTGGTCAAGGTGGAAATGGGTGATGGCGACGGCCCCGATGCAGCCGGGTGCGATTCCTTGGCGGATAAGCAGGGCGGACACTGGTTCCCCTGCGTCGATGAGCAGCCGATTCTCCCCGAAGGTGTATAGTGTGCTGGAGCAGAATCTAGTCCTGGAGGGTTCTCCGTGGCTTGTCCCAAGGAAGCAGACGGACTTGTTCATGTTGGCCTTTGGCGTGTGGTGGGTGGTTCGATTGACTCTGAAGGCAATTGCCTTTAGAGGTAGTTGCAAAACTCTCATCCCAACTGGCCTTCACTCACGGCGCGGCGCGATGGCTTCATCGCTCAAACTCGGCGTGGTCACTACGCCTCGTTTTCGCTCTTCGCCCTCGCTTGCGGCGTCTTGGCGGTTGGGCGGTAGTTTTGCAATTGCCTCTATAATATGACAGGGCTTGCCAGAATTCCAAGCGGGACAAGCTGATATTCCCTGGAGAACAGGTCATCCGCCCTCATCCATGCGTCCGGAGAGATGGAGGAGCGTCCGAGTTGATGGAACGCGCCGAAGCAGTTGTATCGATGTCCGTGGAGGGTGATGTCCAGGCGATGCTCGCCGTCCGGCAGTTCTCCGAGGCAGAGCCGGAAGGGGGGGAAGGCGACCGCTCGCTGGGGTGCGCCGTCCACGGACACCGTGATGAGCGTGCCCCTGAAGGAGGTCTGCGGGCATCTCTGGTAGGCCATCGGCATGTCCGCGCTGTGTGCCAGGCCGCTGGACCTGACGGGGAAGAGCAGCCAGGCACATTCCGTGCGCTCCAGGCGGAACCTTGTGTGGTAGGTGACGTTTCCGCCGTAGAAGGGAAGCCCCTGCGTTGTCCAGTCCCCCCAATGGAGGGTGTCGCCGGTGTAGGCGAGACTCGGTTCCGTGCCCTCCAGCCGCACATCGAACTCTCCGAGGAGGAAGACACGCTCCAGGCTGGAGAAACGCCCGAATGGGCGCCTTGCGGTGAGCGTGTGCAATCCAGGCGGAAGCGGCGGCAGGGGGGTGGTGCGCAGGGCTGTGTCCGCCCAGAATCCGGTATCCTGGAAGGCGAGGGGAGTTCCGTCCAGAAGAGGTCCGGCGTGTCCGTGCGCTCCATGGCGAGGCGCAGGTCGGCGAAGGGGTGTTCGCAGAGGAAGTGGAAGGCGCACTCGACCTGGGCTGTCCGGGAGTCCGCCGGCATGGCGTAGGGCTGCCAGGAACGAGCCTTGACAGGCGGAAGGGAGAGTTCCTTCCGCAGCAGGGCATTTGCCCTGTGGATTTCCTCCCGTGGCCTCCACTGCCCGCCGTTGACCCGCCATCTGGCGAAGTCCAGCACCAGCACATTCGGCTCGCTTCGGGTGATGGGCATCCGTCCGTCGGGAAGGAGCGTGGCAGCCCCCTGGGTCTGCAGCGCGTGGACGGGGAAGGCGGAGCCGCAGGAGGATTTTGCGGGGCGGAGCCGCAGCAGGAGGTGCCCGCCAGGCTCAAAGCGGAAATCGAACCTGGTGCAGCCATGCGCGACCGTTGCCGCGCGCAGACCGGCTGCGCCGGTGGTGGGGGCGAGTTCCTCCAGTTGCCACTCTCCATCCAGGCAAACGTCTCCGCAGAAGGCATCCCCCTGACGTTGTGTGTTGCAGAGGAAAAGAAGCCTGGCGTCTCCCACTTGACGCAGCTGGCAGAGCAGACTTTCTGCAGGGAGGGCGGTCTCCTTGTCCCTTACGCGAACCGGACGGTCAAGCATCTCCAGGACGCGGCTGTCGAATGGGATGCACTGCGAAAGGGCTGCAAGCCTGGCGGGCAGGGGCGACGGCACGGCTTCGCATCGTTCCGGCGGGCGGCCCAGAAAGACCAGCCGTCCGCCTGAAGCATGGAAGGCTTCGAGGATTTCCAGGGTCGTGGCGCGCATGGTGAGCGTGGGCGGCACCAGAATCGTGCGGTAGCGCATGGCGCCGACCTGAAGCCACCCCTTCCCGACAGTGGTCTTCTGTGATGGAAGGAGCGCCTCGCTCAGGAAATCGAAGTCCACGAGGCCTCGGCAAAGCCAGCGCACCAGCGCCTGGAACTGCTCCTCCGCCTGGCTCTGGCGTACACCCGATGTGTCCGTCGGCCCGCGGAGCAGCCAGAAGGACTCCACGGGATGGAGCACGCCCGTGTCGCATACGGGGCTTCCACTGCGCAGTGCGCCGTTCAGGCGGGCGAAATAGTCCGCCAGGACGGGGTATTCCGCAGACCAGGGGGACTGCTCGCCGATGGATGCTGGGTAGTCGCGCTTCGCCTCCCCCTCCATGCAGTACCATGCCAGGTGTGGTACCCGCAGGGTGACCCCGAGCGCTGCCTGCCAGTCCCCGTGCGCCTTATGTGCGCAGAAGGGGAAATCCCAGTCGGTGGCGCCGGAGAGTTCGCTGAGCGTGTCGGCGCGTCCATCCTGCCTGGCCACGCTGATGGCCTGCTTGACGGTGGAGAGTTCCATTCCATCCCCCAGCATATCGACTCCGGGAATGTCCATGAAATGGTAATGCAGCATGCATTCGCCCATGTAGCCGCTCTGGCTGCGCAGGGAGTGCTCTCCCATCAAGTGCCCTGCCAGGGCAAGGTGGTGGGCCTGGCACCACTCGGACATGGGGCGAAAATAGGAGTCGGCCAGCAGGTCGGTGAGCAGCCGCAGGTAGCGGTATCGGGCGGCGGAGAGGCGTCCATCCGGCCAGTCCCAGAGGATTTCGGGGAATTCCTCCCAGAAGTCCTTGCCATAGGCCTGGCGGTGGCGTGTCTCCAGTTCGGCGGTGTAGGGAAGGTGCGTGCCCGAAAGGTCCAGCGCGTGGACGGGGAGGTCGTGGTAGCGCATCTGCGGCTCATCCGTGAATATGCCCGGTATGGTCTTCCCGAATTCATCCCCGACGCAGGCGGCGTATCTCTCGTGGGTCGCCTCCAGGAAGGCGCGGGTGGCCTTGGCGTTCAGCACGTCGATGTAGCCGCCGCCGTTGAACCACTCCTCCGTCGGGAAGAGGCGACGATGGCAGACGAGCCGCCGGAAGCCCTGCTCCGCTCCTCTCCCCTGGGCAGATTCCTTCTCGCGGCGGTATTCCAGCAGATGCCCCTGCACGTCCAGCCGCACCAGGTAGGCGGCGAGCGTCCCGCCATCCTCTCCCCAGGCTGGCGACGCATCGTCCAGAACGGGCACGATGCAGACTCCGCGGAGCGCGGCGTCGCGCCCCAGTGCGCCGCCGGCGGAGCCGGATGGCCATCGGTCTTCGTCATAGAGCCAGGCATGGAGGCCCTGGCGCCTCGCCTCGTCCACGGAGAGCCGGACGGCTGCCATGAACTCCTGTCCCAGGTAGGGGGTCTTCAGCCCACTGCGGGGATGCATGAAGAAGCCTCCCATGCCCATTCGGCGGAAACATCCGATTTGCCTGAGCAGGACGGATGGCACCAGTGTGCCGTTCCAGACCCAGAAGGGAAGGTCGCGGGAGCCGGCGGGGGGAGTCTGGATGTCCAATCTCTTGCTCATGGCGTCCATCCCATGTCCTTGCGGAGTTCCGCCAAATCGCCGAGCAGGAAAGTCCTGGTCGCATAGGCCTCCATCGGGAAGGCGAAGGTGTCGGCGTGGCGGGCGACGACCTCCCCTGTGTACAAGTCCACGACATCGGCCTTGGCCGGAAGGCGGATGGTCTTCTCCCCACCCGTCCTGCTGTGGAGCGTCAACGTGCCACAGCCTGCGAACAGCGTGTCGCCAGGCTCCGTGAAAAGATGCACTCCCGAGTCGGACGCGATGGCCGCGACGAGTCCGGACGGAAGAACGTTGGAGCCGCAGAACCATGTCTTTCCGCCCGCAGGCCCCAGTGGCTTCACGGCGACGGCCGCCTGTTCGGTGTCCGCATAGACTCCCAGGTCGCTGGCCTGGAGGTCGTCAACGGCGAACCTCGGTTCCATCGCATGGTCGGTTCCGAAACGGCTTTCCCCCGCCCGCCTGGCGACCTCCAGCCGGAAATCCCTGAATTCGACGAGCAGCGGCCCGGCGGATGTCCGCTTGACTTTCATTCCCGCGACGTCGGAGTCCCCGGAACCGATGAACCCCGCCCCGTAGGCGACCAGGATGCTTTGCCCCGCCCTGCGGATGGCCTCCACTGCGGTCTCCAGCCGCCGTGATTGCGCAAAGGCGTCCAGGAAGATGAACAGTCTGTATTGGGAGGCGCATTGCGGCACGTCCTCCAGCAGGAGGTAGTCCACGGGCGCGCCGCATTGGTTGAGCGCGATGCGCTGGAAGTAGATGAGTTCCCCGACCAGCGCGTCGGCCATCCGAGGTCTCCGCCTGAGCCGTCCATCATGCGAATAGTAGTCGCTGGTGCGGTGCGGAGTGGGATGTTTTACGGCGCGTGGATGCAGGAATTTCCGGGAACCCTCGTCGATGACAACGGCGATTTCCGCTGTCCGCCTGAGGTCTTTTCCGAAGATTCGCTGGCCCGCTCTGGCGACAGTTCGCAGGTCGTCGGCGATTTCGGCGGAGCCGAAGGCGTGGCCAGTCTCGATGGGGAAGAGCCAGACCAGGGTCTTCTGCGCCAGGGCCATGCCCCAGTTTCGGCGCAAGACGGCCTGCGTCTGTCCTGGATTGAGCGTCTGGTAGAAGTCGGCGTCGCGGTCGAGATGGGTGCGCGTGTCATCCTCCAGCACGGAGAGTTTCCGTCTGCGGTGTACGGATGCGAATGCCTTCATGTCGCTTCCTGGTGCGCTGCCAATCTGTCTCACGCCGTAGGATGGGGGCGAGAGCAGCCAGTCGATGTCCTGGGAGGCCGTGAGCCGCGCAAGAGCGTTGTGCCCTGCGGAATTCAGGGAGAAGTCCTTGTTCGCATACTCGAAGGCGTATCCGTAGTAGGCCGCGACGAGTTTTCGGAGCCGGGTGGCCGCCTTTACGGCTGCCGCCAGTTCCAGGATGCAGTCCATACCAGGAACCCTCGTAGCCGGTGACCTTGTTGTAGCAGTCCATGACCAGGGCCAGTTCGGATGGCTGGATGCTGGGCGACGTGCCGGTGTCCTGGTTGTCCTTGGTGGGATACAGCAGCGCGCCCTTGTACCCTCTGGTGACGGCGCCGCCGTCCAGCCTCCAATGGCCGGGGGGCTGCACCCTCCACATTCCGTAGCCGGCATTGCTGTTCATGAACTGCGCACCCTTCGCCGTGTCGCCGGTCACGCCCAGGGGAGTTGACGGACAGGCCATGTGCCCGCCGTTGCCGGAAACAGGTGCCTCCAGCAACTTCGTCACATAGAGGAAATATTTCCATTTGTTCGTCGTGCCTCCCCCCGCCGTTTGCCACCGTCGTGTCCAGGACAGGCGGTGTCCAGCCGTCGTGGTCATCCATGTACATCCGCATCGCCAGACCTATCTGCTTCAGATTGCCGACGCAGGAGATGGCACGGGCCTTCTCGCGGGCTTTCGCCAACGCCGGCAGCAGCATCGCGGCGAGTATCGCGATGATGGCGATGACGACAAGCAATTCAATTAGCGTAAAAAGGATTGTTTCTGCTATGCATTTTCTGCTCCTTTTATTAGTTGAAATTGTAAACACACGAACCCTGCCCTGTGGCGGGAGGCATGTCGCCGACCATCTGGGCGCAAGGTGGCAATTTTTGCATAATTATACTAAAAATTCGACTGGAATACCTTGATTTCTGACATGGAAATCTTGAAAATTGTGCAAAATTTTTTGGGAGTGCCTTGAAAATGCCGAAGTGCGCCAATATGTTACGGGAAAAGCAAAGGAGCGAACCATGACGGACATCCTGATATCGGCGCAGGAGCGCATTTTCCCCTTCGGGGGAAACATCCACATGCAGACCCGCGGCCAGGAGGAGAAGCCTGTCCACTACCATGACTTCTTCGAACTGGTCATCATCGGCGGCGGGGGCTGCACCCACTGGGTGGAGGGAGAGCGCTACCCTATCCAGCGCGGGGACATCTTCCTCGTTCCGCCTGGCATGCGCCACGCCTACCTCCAGCCGAAGAACCTCTGCCTGACCAACATCATGTACACCACCGACGCGCTGGACAAATACCAGGCCGCCCTGGAGCAGATCCCCGGCTATCTTGCCATGTTCCGCACCGAGCCAAGCCTGCGGCTCTCCACGGAATTCAAGGCGCACATGACCCTCTCCCGTGAACAGCAGGAGATACTCGACCAGACCCTCGTCAGATGGGAGGAGGAAATCCGCCATCCTCAGGCCGCCCACCAGCTTCTCCTGGAAATCCGTCTGCTGGACGTCATCATCTTCTGCGCCAGACATTTCGGACAGACGCAGGGCCAGGACGCCTGCCGGCGGCTCCTGCTGTTCAGCAAGATGGAGAACTTCATCAACCAGAATTTCATGCACGACATCGGACGGGACGACATCATGCGCTCCGTCTCCGTCTCCTCCTCCACGGGGACTGCGCTGTTCCGGGAGTTCTGCCACCAGCCCCCCATGAGGTATCTGCTCAACGTCCGTCTGGCAAACGCCTGCCGTCTGCTTCGCGGCGGCGACCGCTCCGTCACGGACATCGGCTTCGCCTGCGGCTTTCGGGACAGCAACTATTTCTCCGTCTGTTTCCATCGGCAATTCGGTTGCTCCCCGCGCGAATACCGAAACAGACCGGAGTCGGACACTGGCCAGGCATAGCCGGGGCACGGGGCCAGCGCATTGCGAAAAGACAACTTATGAACAACTTTTTGACCAGGAGGGGATTGACAATGGCGCACCACCAGGTATTTTAACTGGCGGAGGGGTGACAGAGAAGAACAAGTGCCATTGAAGATGAACAACTTATCCAACTCCATCCAGCCAGACCCTGTTCGTCATGCCGGCAGCGCGGCTGCGAAGATGGAGATGGAGTTGCGCCGCGGCATCCTGGAAGGGCGCTGGCTGCCGAGCAGCCCCCTGCCTTCCGAGACGCAGCTCTCCCGGAAATACGGGATATGCCGCAACAGCGTCCGCAAGGTCATTGCCAGGCTGGAAGGGGAGGGGGTCTTGCGCCGCGTTCGCGGCTCTGGGACATATTTGACCAGACGGGAGGGCGGAGCGTCCGCAATGCCGGGCGTGCGCCAGTTCCTTCTGCTTTCCTTTTCTTCCGCATTTTCGCGCCAGACGTTCATGAGCACGGGCACGCTGGACGCAATCCTCGCGGGACTGCAGAACGCCTTTGGACTGGACTGCAACCTGATGATTGCCCATGTGGGGCTGGACTGGAAGCCTCCAGCCTGTCTGGTTCGCCAGGAGGTGGACGGGGTGATTTTCCATGGTCCCATGGACGCGGGGTTCTGGGAAAAGCATCTCAAGGCCATCCCCTGCGTTGGGCTGAACCATCTCACTCCTGGCTGCGAGTGCGACTATGTCTGCGTGGACTTGGAGGATATGCAGGAGCAGGCGGTCTCCCTGCTTCTGGCCAATGGCCATCGGCGCATCTCCTTCCTGTCCAACGAGTGCGACGAGCCATTCCCGCAGCGGATGTTCCAGGCGTTCCAGGCGGCCATGGCAAGGCATGGCCTTCCCTTGCGGAAAGAGCAGCTTCTGCTTTGGCAGCGCGATCGGATTGACGGTGAACTCTGCCCGGAGCCAACCAGGCCGGCGGAGTGTACCCCGGACTACGCGGAGCACCTCAGGCAGGTTTTCCAGTCGAACTCTCCGCCCACCGCATTGATTTGCGCCGACTCCTGGCGCGCCTGGCGCGCCATTCAGGCGCTCCAGGCGCTGGGAGTGCGCGTGCCCGAGGACGTCAGTGTGCTGGGGGCCTTCAACAGCCAGCGGAATTTCGCCGGCTACATCACCGAGTTCAATGCGCAGCTCAGTCCCATCAGCGAATTGGCCGCCAGGCTTCTTCTGGCGCGCGTGTCCGGCCAGGACACCCTGCCCCATCGCACCATCCTGGTCAAGGCCTCACTTCTTCAAGGAGTAACTGTCCGCCCACCCGCAGAAAAGGAGCATCCATGAAAAAACGTGATTTCACCCTCATTGAATTGCTGGTCGTCATAGCCATCATTTCCGTGCTTGCGGCAATGCTGCTGCCCGCCTTGTCCAAGGCCCGGGAGAAGGGGAGGGGGATTGCCTGCACGGGGCAGATTCGCCAGCTTGCCCTTGCCGCGCACATGTACGCATCCGACTACGAAGACCATTTTCCCTGCTACGGGTCGGCCAACGTCAATAAGATTGCCAACACCGTGTGGTTCAGCACCTCCCTGAAGCCTTATTTGGGCATTCCGCTCAACACTGGATGGAACACGCCTTATCGTGCGAACTCCCGTCCTCTGGTCTGCCCCTCCAAGACAGGGCAGTGGTATCGGATAGACGCCAAGGCCGCCAATGGACAGAGGGACATCCATTATCTGTCATACGCCTTCTCCTGTCGCCTTTCCTTCCAGAAGGTGTCGCGGCTGAAGAGCCCCACGGATTACGTGCTGATGTGCGACAGCGCTCAATGGCCGTTTGGCTTCTTGTATTTCAATGCCACGACGGACAATCGGGCGATGTACGGCGGTGGCCTGAACAAAGTGGCCGTCAACCGTCATTTGGACAAATTGACAGTCGCGTATGCGGACGGGCATACAGGCATGGTGTATCGTCCCGATGTGACCCAGGTGGAGATTCCCTGGTCTGACCTGGACGAGACTCACAAGAACGCGTCCTTCATCCTGCCGTGAGTAAAGGTAGCGGCGGCGTCTCGCCGCCGTTAACACAACACAGGAAACACAGTGTGTTTCATTAGGAGGTGAAACATGAACAGAACCATCCTCTGTCTTGCCCTGGCAACCGCCGCCCTGGCATCGGCTGCCACTCCACAACTCAAGTTCACGGAGAGCGCGATTACCCTTGCCAACGGCAATGTGGAGGTCGCTTTGCCCTCCAAACGAAGTTACACCACGACCTTCCGAGATGTGGGCGGCAGTGGTTTGAGCATGCTCAACAGCATCGTCTGGTATTATGGGCGGAACGAGAACGAGGCCGACCATTTCTACCGTGACCAGAGCGAGGAGGATTGGCCAGTCATCGCCCGCAACCATTGGCGCGAAAACAACACCTTGACGCTTCAGTTGGTCAGCCAGAACAAGGAATTCCAATTATGGCGGACATTGAGGATGTACGATGACTGCGAGGCATTTTACCTGCGCCATGAACTGATTGCCAGGCAGTCCCGCGAATACCCGCAGGTCTCTTTTCCCCTGATGCGCTTCAGTTCGCTCTTTGACAGCGTCTCCTATCCCACGGACGCGGAGATGAACGCCTGGGTGACGGAGCAGAGGCCCGCGCCTGACAAAATCGCCCGTGCACAGACGGTGGTGCTGCACTGCCGTGAGAAAAATCGCTCCCTGTTGGTCATGTTCAATCTGAACGCACCGCTGGCCTTGGGGTTCCCTGCGGGGTTGGCGGTGACCTACGGGGACATCAAATGGGCCAAGACACTGCGGCTGAAGTCTCTGAGTTACGCAGGGGTGAACATCAGGAAGGCGGGGGACAAGGATGCGGCGGAATGCTGGTTTGCCATGCTGGAGGGCGGTGCGCTGACCGAGGCGCACCAGGCCAAGGCGAGGGCATTGGCCACCCGTTTCGGGGTGCGCGCCCCCGAATACCGTCTGCGTGGTCTGGGCGAGTTGCAGGACACGCCGTCCAGTCTGGCTGGCGTGCTGACGGATTCGCCTGAACTGGTTGTCTGGCACGAGACCTCTGCCAAGCGGGTCTATCCGCATACCATACGCCCGTTCCGCAAGGTCTCCGCCATTCAATTGGAGGCTGCACGATGCGAGTTTGAGTCTGCGCAACTGGTGCTTTCGCCCAAGGTCGGAATGAGCCTGGCCTCCGTGACGGTGGCGGATTTGACGGGCAAATCTGGCGTGATTCCCGCAGCCAATCTGCAAGTGCAGTGGCTCGAATACCATCGGAAAGCCTCGGCGCTTTCCGCCTTTGGCATGTCCGAACAGATACCTGACGCACTGCTGCCCATTGCTCCCAGACGTCTCTCCGCCAACCAGGTTCTGTGGCTGACCGTCCAGGTTCCGCAGGAAACCGCCCCTGGCGACTACGAGGGCATTGTCGAGGTCTCCTGCACCACCGATGATGGCCGTCCCGTCAAGTGTGTTATTCCGCTTCGGCTCAAGGTCTGGCCCGCCATTTTGCCCAAGCATCCTGCGTTCACCTTCTATGGTTTGCTGTGGAGCACGCCGTGGGAGTTGCGGCGGGCGACCGCAGACCTGGCCTCCGCCTATCGGATGAGCGTCAATGTCTTTCCTGGCGGCAATGCCCAGGCGCGCGCCAATTTCGATGGCGTCAAACTCAACATGCCAGAGGCGTTTGACCTGTCGGAGCATGCGGTGAAAGTCGGCCACGCCAATGTCCAGGCCATCCCCTATCTGTTTATGGGCGCCTGGAACTACAAGCCTGGCGCCAAGGTGCATTTCCTCGGACTTGACCCGCAGGCGGACGATTTTGAGCTGACCATCACCGCCTATCTCCGCGCATGCTATGGCGAGTATCAGGCTCGCGGCATCGCCGCGAACACCATCGCCTATCTATGGGACGAGGTGACGACCCCGCATTATCCTCTGCTCCGAAGCACCAGCGCACTGTGCCACCGCGTCGCTCCCCAGTGCAGAGTTCTGACCGTGGGAGCCCCCGACGAGGCGGTCATCGCGGCCAGCGACATCATTGTCACCTCCAACCCCTGCAACTGGTGGGGCGAACTGGCGGAGCGACGCCTGGCGGAAGGGCGGCTGCGGGGCAAGGAATTCTGGGTTTATGCCAATGGCACCACGTTCTCCCTTGACGAACCACTGACCCGCACACGACTCACACCCTGGCGCTGCTGGGGATTTGGCCTGACGGGGTACCTGCAATGGACATGCGACATCAACTGGGCCAATGGCAGTTTTCAGAAGGACGGTTTGACCTGGCTATTCCACCCTGCCCAGGGAAATGCGCCTGTGTCTTCGATGCGTCTGGCCGCCATGCGGGATGGCATTGACGACTTTGACCTGCTCACTCTGGCGAGGGCCGCACTGCCTCCCGAGAGATGGACTGCCCTGGAGAAGGAATTGGGGGACCTGGTTGTCCCTGGAGCGCCTGTTTCGCTCTCCCCCGAAAAAATCCTGCTGGCCCGCGGCAGACTGCTTCGCGCCCTCTCTGGACAGTGAGGCAAAGACGCTGTCGGGATTGATTTGACAACCCCTGAAATTTGAGATATTATAAAGGGGCAAGTGCCACGTTCCACTAAACAACAGAGCATCCTCACTCCATCAACAGGGGTTTTCAGTATGGCGTCTTTCGGTTTGAATGTTCTTGATTTCGGGGCAAAGGGGGATGGAGTCAGCGATGACACCCAGGCCATCCAAGCGGCTATTGACTTTGCGGCCAGGCGTGGAGGGGGGCGCATCCTTTTCCCCTATTCCCCCAATGGCTACTGCCTCGCCTCGCCCGCTCAGGAGATGTTCAATGGACGGCTCTTGCGGTCGCAGTTAGTCATCCCTCCAGGTAGACACAACATCTTCCTTGAAGGGGAAATGCCCTGTCGTCTCCTTAATTCCTATATTGTTCGCAAGAGGGATTGTCCAAGCATGTTCAAGCCGACGCGCTTCGGCACGATGGGAAAGGACAACACGTTTTTGTTTTCCACCTGGCAGCCTCCTGAAGAGCGTGATCCCGAGGCGCGTCCCTGGTCTATCCTGTCCGCGCCTGAAGGCGATTCATGCAAGGGGCATTTCAGCGTGGCGTCGTTCTCCATCGCGAACCTCGAATTCAGAGTCCATCTGGACCACAGCAGGATGTACCCTGTGCAGAGCGCCGTCAACCTCCAGAACGTCTCCCGCGCCCACGTCTCTGATTCGCAATTCTGTTTGGACGATAATGTCGGTGACGCCTTTCTGGACAGGGAATTGCTCGAGAATCCATGCCATGCCTGCGGGCTGATGATGTCGGGCGACCAGAACGACAACAACACGCTGCGAAATGTTGCCGTGCAGGGGTTCAAGTACGGCCTTGTCCTCGGCGAACATGTCATCGCGGATTTCCTCTACATCCATAACTGTGAGGAGGGAATCACCTTCCACGACTCCTCCCATGTCACGTCCATTTACCATATCACCGCGCAGCATAACAGGCGAATCATCACCACGACGACGGAGAGGCTTTACGGACACGCCAAGGGACTGTGCGCCGTTGACGTAGGCAGTCTGAACTTTGAGTCGGGCACGGGGCTGTCCCCCGCGATTGACGCCTTGGAGTATGGTGTCTATGACCCCGAGAACCGTCTGCGCGGATATTTGAAATGGTATCAGCCATGGGGGGAACAGGTATTCCCCGTCTGCGGCGCGGAGAATTTCCATATCAGCCATTTTGGCAGTTCTGAAGAATCATGCAAATAAGTAAGGCGCGGGAGCGGCGCCTCTGTTGTGTACACGCGCCGCAGAGCGCGGGTTGTTGGGTGCTGTTTGCGGAGGGGGGGGCAGACCGCGCTCCGCGCGGCCACCCGCCCCCTGTCTGTCCCGTGCCCGCGCCGCAAGGCGCGGGGGCGGCGCCTCTGTTGTGTACACGCGCCGCAGAGCGCGGGGGCGGCGCTTCTGTTGTGTACACGCGCCGCAAGGCGCGGGGGCGGCGCCTCTGTTGTGTACACGCGCCGCAGAGCGCGGGTCGTTGGGTGCTGTTGGCGGCGGGTTTGGCAGACCGCGTTCCGCGCGGTCATGGTCGATTGCGGTGCGAATACAAAAAAAGTGCGTTTTTGCGCAAAAAAATGACAGTGGTTGCTTGAATAGTGTCAAAAGGCGGTTATATTCAAGCAGATTCAATCAAGATTTTGACGGAAAATCATCGTTTCATCGTTTTTTAGGTGAAAATGGCACATCGAATGTTGACAGCCGAGCGGGAGCAGCGCATTTTGCAGTTGCTGAAAGGGCAGGAGGTCATATCCGTTGCTGTCCTGAAGGAGCAGCTGGGCACGTCCGAGGCGACTGTGCGGCGTGATTTGCAGAGCATGCATGAGCGTGGTCTGCTGGAGCGTCTGCGTGGCGGGGCCGCTGTCAAAAGCGGAGGCAAGACGGAACCGCTGTTTGCCGACAAGGCGGATTTGAACGGCGAGGCCAAGCAGCGCATCGCGGAGGCGGCCCTGGCGCTCATCCATGACCACGACACGATTTTCCTGGATGGCGGCAGCACGGTGCTGCGACTCGCCAAGTTGCTGGAGTCCCGCAAGGATCTGACCGTGGTGACCGACTCCCTGATGGCCGCCTCCGCCTTGATGGAGACGGGACATCGGCTGATTCTGCCAGGCGGTGAATTCCGTGCCATCAGCCGCACCCTGGTCGGGCCGCTGTCCGCCTCCGTCATGGGCGAAATCTCCGTTGACAAGGCCTTCATGGGCACCTTCGGCTACACCGTGAAGGACGGGATGAGCACCACCGACCCCAATGAGGCTTTCACCAAGGAACAGGCGATGAGACGCGCCCGCACCGTCATTCTCCTCGCTGACCACACCAAACTGGGGTGGAGTTCCTTCATAAAATGCTCCTGCGACCATCTGGACATCCTGGTCACGGACGAAATCAAGGATGACATGCGCAAGGAATTGGAAGAGAAAAACGTGAAAATAATGCTCGCCTGAAACTGTTCTGGCGGGCTTTCTTTTTTTTGATACCCTTCAAACCCCAAATAAGGAGAAACAAATGGCACAGGCAGTCGTAATGCCGAAAGCGGGCAACTCTGTGGAAGAGTGCGTGCTTTCCAGTTGGAAAGTCAAGGTCGGCAACCAGATCAAGGTCGGCGACATCATCGCGGAAATCGAGACAGACAAGTCTTCCATGGAGGTGGAGTCCACCGCCGAGGGGACGGTGCTGGCGCTGTTCGCAAAAGAGGGCGAACTGGTTCCGGTACTGGTCAACATTCTTGCTGTCGGCGCCCCTGGCGAGGACGCCAGCGCGTTGGCTCCCAACGGCGCC